>NZ_JBFUHH010000161.1:0-5189 GCF_056402495.1 Microvirga sp. P4_A5
GCGTATAGTTGATCGCGTCCTCAGGATCGACCTCGCAGTAGAAGCAGAAGGTCGCCTTGATCTCAACATTGCCTGTGAGCCCGTCTGGCACGGGAAGGTAGAGCCTAACCGCTCCCGTTGTCGGCATTTGCCGCTGATAGACTATGTGCGCTTCGTAGTCGTCGCAGAGCACAAGGTCGCCGAGCCCGTGGGAGACCAACCCCCAGCCACTCTCTGCCCGGGAGTTCTCTTGTCCATTCGCATGGTGGACGAGTAGCGCTTTGATGGCCGGTGCCCACAACGGTTCGGCAAACTGGGCGCGCACGCCTGCGCCGGAGCGCATGGCCAAAGGAGCGGCAAAGCTCGTCCCCATTGTCCCATTCGCCGCATGAGGAGCGACTGCACTAAGGGCAAGAAATGGAGCGCTATGAGAACCGCCGAAGCTGACGAAGTCCGGCTTCACATATCCGGGGCTTCGACCAGGACCGCAAGCGCTGTAGGAGGCACGTTTCCAGCCATTTCCAAAACTGTCGCTGGCGCCCACAGCCAGCATGTTCACCCCATCGGAGGGAGGCTGCACCCGATTTAGGCCAGTGGCGGAGTCGCATTCCCCGTTGTTTCCGCATGCCACAGTCGCGACGGTCTCGCCGGAGGCAAGCAATTGATCTAGCGATGAGGTCCATAAGTTCACATCGTCATCGTCAATCGGGCAATCGGGACCAAGACTGATGTTGATGAAATCATAACGCCGCGACGTCAACACATCCTCGATCCGATCAAGAATGTCGAACGCCTCGAAATCACTGGCACCATCACCTTGGCCGTAGACGCGCCAATGATCAACGTTCGCATAAGGGCGCGGAGGGGGCTCACCGTGGACGAGAGGGCCAAAGAGGAAGGCTGAAGTCACTGCCAGCCCGTGATTCTGACCGGCTGGAACGGGTGCTCCGACGCCTGGGGCGTCGTGAAGCGTTACCCATTTGTCGAGACCGTGATTGTCCGGAAGGCCGCCATCGAAAATCGCAACGGAGAGATCGGGAGCGATCGCCTCTTCGCTCCCAATAGCCACCGGAAAAGCATGGCCGATTGAGCGGACGAGTGGGTCAAAAGGGACAATGCGGGGAGCCTCCCTCAGAGCCCGCAGAAAAGAGAATTTCAGGACGTCGTCGAGACGCTCCCGTGGAGCTAGAATCGGCAGAAACGCAAGCCCCCCCGCTTGTCGCCGGCGATCGAGATCACAGTAAATGTCGAGCGATCGCATAAACAGAGCAAAGCTTCCAATGACCTCGCTGGTGCCGCTTTCATCCGGATTGTGGAGCACGACCTCCAGTGGGATCTCGCGGCGGTCACGAAAGCGCTTCGATAAGGTTTTGAGACGGCTTCGGCCGGGAGTTGCTACGCTCTCAATCCGCCTGAACGCATCCTGCACAACTTCTTGGGACGGCCTCCAGTTCGCGGTGGTGCTACCAAACTCAACTAGGACATCCGCCGCCCCTGCCAGATAGAGTACCGGCGCCGGTTGTGCCTTGCCGCTTTCCTCCGCACGGGAGGCGACAACCTTCTCGGGAACGATATGGGTCGCACGACTACCCAGGTGGCGAAGCCCGAGCGCCTGAATCAGGTGCGCCGGATAGTAAGATTTCGCGAGATAACTGGGATGAAGCGTTATCTCAAGCACAGCGTCACCGCCCGGGCAGGCCAAGTCTGGGAGTTCGTATATCTCGCTGGCGGCAACCTTCCATTGTGGTTCAAGTCGCTGTCTCGCTTCAGCGAACGAGTAGGGGTGCGCCTTGTCGCCCATGCCCCGCGGTGGCCTAGCGATCTCCTCGGAAAGCTTTTCACCCTGCCCGATCAAATATCGTGGACTAGCCATTTTCCGCCCCCCTGTTTGTCGCCAACCGATGCGTCGTGTGACCGCCCTTTTCGGATTGTGTCACGAGATATCCCGACGATTTCACTGATTCTGCGATCACTGTAGCCGCCCTCGGCGAGCAGCCGGGCGGCTCGCTTGCGGTCGTGCGAGCTTCCGCTTCGCAACTCATGTCCCATGCGGTCCACCAGCACCTCAAGAACGCCAGTTCCCGAAATCGTAGCCCGCCGTCTCACCCACTGCACAGTGCGTGTCAGTTCGCTGAAGGACTGACCCTCCCACAGGTTTACAAGGAGCGTCATCCAGCCCGATAAAGGCTCGGCGTCATTGCCAAACAGATTGTATAGCGCCTCGGCGCGCTCGCTCGCCGTCGGCGGGAGGAACTCCAGCACATCGTCAAAGCGTCGCCATACGGCAGGGTCGAGAAGCTCCCCGTGATTGGTCGCAGCGATCAGCAGGCTCGTGGATGGCCAGTCGTCTACCTCTTGAAGGAGGACTGTCACGAGTCGCTTCAATTCTCCCACATCCCCTTCGTCGTCTCGACGCTTGGCGATCGAATCGAACTCGTCAAGCAAAAGCACGGATTCCACGCTTTTGGCGTACTCCAGGACCGAGCGTATGTTGGAGCCCGTCTTGCCCAGAAAGCTGCTCATGACAGTGGCAAGGTCGAGCGTGATCAAGGGGCGCTTAAGCAGAGAAGCTAGCCATCTGGCACTCATTGTCTTGCCGACGCCTGGTGGCCCCACAAAGAGAAGTGATCTCGTTGGACCAAGGCCCTGTTTTTCCAAAGCAGACAGATGTAGTCGTTCGGCCGCTACCTGTTCGATGCGCGCTTTGAGGTCAGCACTGAGTATAGGCTCGCTTGGAAGTACAACTGGGAACTCGCTCTTTGCTAAAGCGAGACGCGAGTCGGCGTCCACCGGGACGATCGCCCCACCGAGATCGCGCAACGGCGAAAGCGACGTCGGCGCCAGCGCAAGCAGTTCGGACAACTGTCCTGCCAGTGTCGGGTCCTGTTGACGAAGCTTGCGGATAGACTGGCGGACATATGCCTGAACGTCCTGCGATCGTCCAGACAGGCCAAGTCTCGCAAGGTGGACTACATTTTCAGATAATCTGTCGATCAAGTCCATTTAGCCGACCATTTTTCATAACAAAGGAGGGGGACTCAAAAGTTGAGGTGGACTATTTTTTGGCATATCCATCCTATCTAGTCCAGAAATGATTTGCGGTCGACAAGGAGATCAAAACGGCTACGGCTCCTCACCACATCTGGTGCACCGCAGTTTCCGCCTGATGAGATCCGCCAGCGCGTCTCCTGGCCCTACCGTTCTCGCCTGTGTGGTGCCGCCTTGTCGGATCGGGAGAGGGAAGGGTGGAAGACTTGGTGGCGGACCTCTAGTATTCCGGTTGAGCTTAGTCGCGGTTCGTTATGCGTCGGAGGAGGCGGTGAGTTCTTCATCGCCGTGAACGGGGAGGGGCTGGGGTGGGACTGAACAAGATCGGGGCAGTATCATGARGACCGTCCCAATCATCGCCCTGCTCGCAATGCTACCTGCTTCAGGAGCTGGAGCTGGCGATCGCGAGATCCAGGAGTTTCGGCTCCTTTCCGAAGCCCGACAGAAGGAGATCCTTTTCGTCGAAAGCTACGAGGAGCTGTTTTCTCCGATGTCGCTTTCTGACTGTGCAAAGGGGATGCCCCGCTGGTCTCGCAACATCGACGAACGGATGGCGAAAGGCCTCAATGTCGGAGCGTCGTCCACCAACGAGTATCAGTACTGCTGGTATCGCTATTTCTCGACAGCATCGCCGAGGCGCTGCGAGCTGACGAAGGCATGGCTAGCAGCCTTGCCGAATGGGCGCGCTGTGAGAGATGCCCTTGGCCGCTCAAGTGACTGCCTGGCGCCGGTTGCGGAGAGCAGCCCTCAGTCTGATGGTTCGAAAGTCCTAGAGAGGGCTCGAAGGATCATCGTGGATCATCGCCTTCTGTCCGCCGCCGACCTTAGGTGTTCGACTCTGGAGCAAAATCGCCGGGACGGAGAGACCGTTTCTGTCATGGTTAGGGAGTTGCACGGCGGCCGATGCGGCGGCGCAGAGGAAACAGCACCGCGGCGGTTCACGATTGAAATCAACTTAAATACCGGTGCAGCCCGGTGGGACAACAATTTCCCCGACATGGAAATGCGACCGATCCCGACAAGCCGAAAGCGCTGATTGCGGGCTATTCCTGGATGCCGGGAGCGCTCCTCAATCGCCGTCCCGATCGCACTAAGAGCTTCACATCACATTGCCGCGCACAAGCGATATTCCCGTAGCGCCACAACGGGCCGCAGCTTAGCCTGCCTCAATGATCAAGGATCTTAGCCTCAGGAGGATGGCGCGATGAGAACAAGACGGGCAATCTTGCTGAACGGCACCGGCCTTGTCATCTTGGCAGCCTTTTCCTCGCAAGCGGGTAACGTGCRATCGGAGGAAACTTTTGCGATCAAGAAGACCGATGCCGAGTGGCGCCGTCTGCTAAAGTCTGATCAATACGCCGTTCTTCGCCAGAGTGGGACAGAGCGTCCCTTTACGAGCCCGCTTCTTAGCGAGAAGCGACGTGGCGATTACGCATGCGCCGGTTGCGAATTGCCGCTTTTTTCGTCCACCACGAAGTTTGACAGCGGCACCGGTTGGCCAAGCTTCTGGGCTCCATTGGACAAGGCGATTGGTGCGGAGTCTGACGAAACCTTTGGCATGACGAGAACGAGCGTGCATTGCAACCGTTGCGGCGGCCACCAGGGCCACGTTTTCGATGATGGACCGCGGCCTACAGGCCTGCGGTACTGCATAAACGGAGTGTCGATGACATTCATCCCAGCGGCGGTCTGAGTCATAGCGACGCCCGGCTTCCCCTTTATTTCGATCGAACGGAGACTGGTTATGCGAAATCTCGTCACCAACAGCACGTCAGCGAGCGGGGGCAACGGGTGGCATGCTGTCGCTGCTCTTGCGCTTGTCGGTCTGGTCGGCTTGGGGTTGCAAGCTTCGCCATCGTCGGCCGAGAGCGCACCGCGGGCGATCCCGGCCGCATCAATGGATGAGACTTCGGCCTCGTCGACATCCTCGGTGGCAGTTCTTGCCGGCGGCTGTTTCTGGGGCGTTCAGGGCGTGTTCCAGCATGTTGAAGGCGTCAGCAACGCCGTTTCAGGCTATGCCGGTGGCGAAAAGGCGACGGCGCATTACGAACAGATTGGCACCGGCCGGACAGGACATGCGGAAGCCGTGCAGATTACCTACGATCCGCGCAAGATCAGCTATGCTCGCATCCTGCAAATCTATTTCTCGGCAGCCCATGATC
>NZ_JBFUHH010000162.1:0-5138 GCF_056402495.1 Microvirga sp. P4_A5
CCCTCCCCTCACCCTCGCTTCGCTCGACCTCTCCCCAGCGGGGAGAGGTGATTCCGTCGGCTTCAGGGCGTTGCGATGATCTCGATGTCGCGGTCGAGGCCGCTTTCCACCTTGAACTCGCGCGTGCGGACCTTGCCCTCGTGGCGGGCGATCAGCACGTAATCGCCTTCCGCCAGCGTCACCGACGGAAACGCCCCGATGGCTTCGCGGATCACGTCGCCGCCGGGCGTCAACACGCTGAAGGCCGTGCCCGCGAAGGCTTCGCCGCCCGCCGCGCCCACGAGCTTCAACGTCACGGTGGCGGCGCGGTGGTTGAGGGTCGCCTCGGTCACCCTGCCGGATTCCACCTTCAGGTCGGCGCGCATGATGGCGTTGGCATCCCCGTAGGTGGAAACCACGTGGTAGGTGCCCTCGGGCAGGCGGATGAGGTCGTTCGCCTTGCCGTTGGAGAGAACGAGGCGGCCTTCGGAGTTCTGGGCCAGCGGCACGTAGACCGCAAAGGACAGGCGCTGGTTCGGGATCGGGCTATCGCCGACCGAGCCTTTCAGGCGCAGCGCCCCGGCGCTGATCGTCAGGCGCTCCGACACGTTGCCCGATTGCACGCTGATCCGCTTCGACGCGCCCGCGAAGCCATAGGCCACGTGGATGATGTAATTGCCCGGAGCAAGCGTGAAACCGGGCGTCGGGTTGCTGGACCGCGTCACGAGGGTGGGCTGTACGACGTCGCCGCGGTCCTCATAGACCCGCCAGATGAGACCCGAACGGATCGGCTGGTTGTTGTCGGCGAACGTTGCGCTGGCGCTGACGGCGACCTGCCCGACCGAGATCGGCGGCGAGTTCTGCATGAGCGATGGCACCCCCGGCGACTGGGCGGAAGCCGGGGAGAGCAGGGCCGCGAAAGCGAAGGCAGCAATAAACTTTTTCACAATCAAACTTGGTTTTGGGGTCCCTTAGCGGACCTGCGGAATTTCGGCGGTCTTGATCGGCTCGATCTCGCGGGCGACGAGCTCCGAGGCGGCGGCCATCAGATTATCGAAGGAAATCGGGCGAAATTCAAACTCGACCCGGTGCTTGCCGGCAGGCACCTCGACGCCCCGGAACAACAGATTGGCGCGCAGGATCGGCTGCGGCTTGCCGTCCACCCGCACTTCCCAGCCGGGATAATACACGTCGTGCAGCACCAGGACGCCGGCGGACGGGCTCTCGACCTCGATCGACACGGCGTTGCGGTGATAGGCGACGATCCGCGCTTCGCCGGCGAGGCCGGAGGGCACGTTAGAGGGCGTGGTCGGCGCGGCGGAATATTGCGCCTTCAACAGGTCGATGCTGCGCTCGTCGATGAGAACCTCCGTTTCGCGGTTGAACTCGGGCAGCTCCTCCTGGTCGAGCACCGCCTCGGAATCCACCGGGGTGACGTGATGCGCCAGATAGGTGCGCGGGCTCGAGATGTTAAGGCGATAGACCCACATCTTCCCGGTGCCGTAGACGATCTCGGCGCCCTTGAGGCGGGGGAAATGGCGCGGCATCCGCTCGATGGGGCGGTCGAGGACGAGATATTCGAGGCCGAGCAGGCCCGCGAGCCGGCACTTGTAGCCCCGGAAGGTTGCCGGGAACGTGCGAAGGTTGGGGTCCTCGGCGTTTTCGCCGGGGCCTACCGCCCGCTCATAATCTGCGAGGCGCAGCGGATTGTAGCCGATGATGTCCTCGATCTGGAGCACCATCGAGGCGTTCTGCCACGGCCCGCCAAGGCCGAGGATCTCGACGCGGGGATGGTCGCCGGCGGCGTTGCGCTCGGCGAGCTCGCGCTTCAGGATCTGCAGCCCCTGCAATTGCTCGGCCGGCAGCTGGCGGAACACCGCGTAGCGTTCCGCCGGCTCCGCGTTGAGGGGCGAGGCCGCGTGTCGGGCGATCAATTCGCCACCGGTGAGCGCAATCACCGCCATGGCGGCCGCATGGCGCAGGCGCGCGGTGCCGCCCGCCCGGCTCAACAGCAGCATGATGGCGGTGGCGGCGAGAAGCGCCACGCCGATTTCCCGCATGGAGGCGGCGCTCTGGCCGGCCCGAAGCGCGAACACCATGGCGCTGGCGATGGCGGCGATCACGAGGCCGACGGAGAGCATCGGCAGGAAGACCCGGAACCGGCCCATGGCCGCCGCGTCGAACCGCGGCAGGCCGTCCCGCACGTAGCGGTGAACCAGATAGCCGGCCGCGAAGGCCAGGATGATGTTGATGAGGAAGGTCGCATCGGCCGGGCGGCGATAGAGATCGACCCCCGGCAGGTGATCGAAGATCATCTCGAAGCCCGGCGTATAGCGTCCGAGCGCATAGAGGATCGCCGCGATGCCGATGACGAGGAAGAAGCGGAATTCGCGGGCGAGCAGCCGGCCTCCGGCGATCCCGTGCCAGACGAGGAGCAGGGCCGGGATGGTGCCGACGAAGAGATAGTTCGTCGCCCGGTCGGTCCAGGTGCCTTCGGCCAGCGAATGCCAGTCCGGGCCCCAGTAATCGTAGGTCGAGCGCAGCGAGCCGAAGACGTTGCCGAACAGGATGGTGGCGAGGCTCTCCGGCGGGAGGGAGCCCATGGCGGCGACGCCGAAGCCGAAGGACGGCCGGGTCGAGGTGGCGAGGAACTGCATCGTCAGCACGATCGGCACGGCGAGCAGCGCGCCGCCGATGACCGCCATCATGACGAGAAGGCCGCCGCGCGAGCGCAGGTAGGCGAGCGGCAGCGGCGCGGTCCAGATGCGGTGGACGGCTGCGGCGATGAGGGTCAGCGCGCAGAGAAAGGCCACCTGGTCGCGCCCGATCACCATCATGGCGGCGACGACGGAAAACAGCGCGCCGACGCGGAAGGAGCGGCGGTCGAGCGCCTCCTCCAAGAGCAGCAGCGCGAGCGGGAAATAGCCGTAGCTGAGAATGATGCCCGTATGCTGAAGGCGGGCGGTCGCCGAGCCGCCGAGGATGAAGACGATGGCCGCCACCACGGCGCCGGCGGGATGCCAGCCGCGCCGCCGGAACAGGAACGGGAAGGCCAGCGCGCCGGGCAGGAAATGGGCGAACACCACGGCGTCGAACAGCTGCATCGAGGGTTCCGGCACCAGCCAGCCGAAGAGCAGCATCGTGGGCGTGAACAGCAGCGATTGCGGATCGGCCGCCGAGGGGTGGCCGCCGAAATGATAGGGGTTCCAGAGCGGCAATTCCCCGTGCGCGAGGGCCGCGCCGAGATAGCGCAGGGTCGGATAGAACTGGTTCTTGGAATCCCACGGCACCACGGTCCCGGTGAGCGGCCAGACAAGCGCCGCCACCGCCCAGATCGCGAGGATCGCCGCGAGCGCGAAGAGTGTCTGACGGGTCGTCCAGATGCCGGACGTGAGCGGCCCGCCGGGGGCAGGGGAGATTGTACGCATGGATTGTTCAGAAGCAGCTTTTCGCCATGAATCCCATCGGATCGGGTCGAGAGCGCGTAAGCCGCACGAGGCTGCCGTTCCGGCAGTCGCCGCTGGCCAAGGGCCCGAAACCCGCTTGGCGTGTTGCCACACTCCCCTTATACAACCGCTGCCGCTTTCGCCTGCAACGTCTCCCCCACGGGATGCCTGCGCTCTGAACCGCATCAAGACGGCGAGACCAAGGCAAATGAACTGCCCCGTCTCCTGGCGTTTTCGCGTCCGGGTTCATTGTTCCACATAATCGTCGATGGATGAAGCTCCCATGAAGGATAGTCTTTCAAGCCTGCTCACGCGTCGCTCGGTCGCGGCGCGGTGGCTCGGCGAGCCGGGGCCGACCAAGGCCGAGATCGACACCCTGCTCACCATCGCGACCCGCGTGCCCGACCATGGCAGGCTTGCGCCCTGGCGCTTCATCCTCATCCAGGGAGACGCGCGCCAGCGCCTCGGCGACATCCAGGCCGCATTCTTCCAGGCCGACAACCCGGAAGCCGAGCCCGAGAAGGTGGCGACCGAGCGCAGCCGCTTCAGTCATGCGCCCCTCGTGGTGGCGGTGGTGTCGAGCGTGAAGCCGAGCGCCAAGATCCCCGAATGGGAGCAGGTGCTGTCGGCGGGCGCGGTGTGCATGAACCTGCTCAACGCCGCCAATGCCCTCGGCTACGGGGCCGTGTGGCTCTCCGGCTGGTCCTCCTTCGACCGCCGGATGCTCGACGCGCTGGGCCTTGCGCCGCACGAGCGGATCGCCGGCTACGTTCATGTCGGCACCTCGGCCGAGACGCCGACCGAGCGCCCCCGTCCGGTGCTCGCCGAGATCGTGAGCGAGTTCTAACCTGATGTTCTACGAGACCGCCAGCAACGCCCACGGCCTGCCGCATGACCCGTTCAAGGCGCTGGTGACCCCGCGCCCGATCGGCTGGATCACCGCCATGAGCGCGAAGGGCGAGATCAACCTGTCGCCCTATTCGTTCTTCAACGCGGTGTCGGACACCCCGCCGATGGTGGCGTTTTCCTCCCACGGCAAGAAGGACGCCGTGACCTTCATCGAGGAAACGAAGGAATTCGTCTGCAACCTCGCCACCTGGGACCTGCGCCACCAGATGAACGCCACCTCGGCATTGCTGCCCCGCGGCGAGAACGAGATGATCCACGCCGGCCTCGCCGCCGCCCCCTCCCGCCTCGTCAAGCCGCCCCGGGTCGCAGACGCGCCGGCGGCGCTCGAATGCCGCTTCCTCCAGACCGTGCCGCTGGTGCCGCTGGAGGGTGGGGAGCCTGGCTACTTCCTCGTCATCGGCCAGGTGGTGGGCATCCACATCGACGACCGCTTCATCACCGACGGCCTCGTCGACACCGCCGCCATGCGCCCCATCGCAAGAGCGGGCTACCGGGATTATTTCGTCTCGACAGCCGAGACGCGGTTTTCGATCACCCGTCCGGGCGGGTGACGGAGTTCGAGCCGCCGTCCGTCCCCCATCACCTTCCCCCTATTATCATCCTCCGACGTCATGGCCGGGCTCGACCCGGCCACCCCCGTCTTTTCCACCCACGTCGCGAGGAAGTCGTGGGTCCCCGGGACGAGCCCGGGGATGACGGGGAGGTTGTGATGACCGCGGTGCGTTCCCGGCGCCGGCGGCAACGGATGCGCCCAGCCCTCTCCCCCGTCATGGCCGGGCTTGACCCGGCCACCCACGTCTTTTC
>NZ_JBFUHH010000163.1:0-5006 GCF_056402495.1 Microvirga sp. P4_A5
ACACGCGGCAATGTTCACGTCCTCTCTGTGTGACGAGCATCAGGGCTAGGTCGTGCTGACGAACTTTCGATTACCAAACCGGCTGGTTGTTAGATCAGGCCTGCTCTTTCAGGAGAGCGGCGGTGGTCCTGGCTGCTTCTCGACCAAGATCCATCTGGGGAGCAACGGTCTAGGTCTGCGGTCCCGGTGGTTCTCAACGGAGGGAAATCACGGCAAGGTCCTGGTCGGCCAGGATGGCATCCGTGTCATTGCCCTTTTCGGCGAGTACGATCTTCGGTTCCGGCTCGGCCGTCACCGGGCCGGATCCTATTGGCCCAAAGATTCGCACAATATGAAATCGAAAGCCCAACTCACGATTCCATCGTGTTTGATACCTTTGCTGGACGCCTCTGGTCAGGGCCAAATCTTCGAATTATCGAACCCACACGCACCCATGCATTCAATTGACAATCAGATCAAATTACTGCACGTCAATGGACGATAAAGCGCGCTGCGTTTGACGCCGTCGTCGCGAGATCTCCATATCCATTCCCGGTTGTGCGTCACGGTTCTCCATGTTTAGTTGCGATGTACAGGTCATCCTTAACCGTCTGGTCGTCAGGATCGACGTGCCTCGCTCCTCAACTGTAACGGAGGTAAGAGTTCTGCGTGCCGACGGGTCCCGGCAATTTGCCTATCCGGTCAGCCTTGATGATGATGAGGCACTAGTTCCCCTGACTAGTGCTGGGCGGTCTTTCCGGAAACAGAATTCGGTCTTCAGTTTCGTGTCGGAGGAGGTGGATCTAAGCATCCTCGCCACAACCGTACGCGAACCTCTGGTGACCGAGTTCGTGATTGATGACGAGGCGCACGCGTTTGTTGGCTGCGCCACATTATTGCATGACATTAATCTCCTCGGTCCGCACCTCGTCAGGCGCTTTGAATCTTTCGACCACGTGGGTCCGCTCGCGCAGGCGCTAGCAGGCAAGCGTGTGGCTGGCGTCGCCGGCATTCCCATGCACGTCGATTACGCATATTCGGAGAATGGCTGCCTGCTTATGAATGGATGGATGGCCGATTTCGGCAATACCGATGTCTATGTGCTGGCTAATGGATGCGCTTTTGTGTCGCGCGGCCGCGATACTGTCGTTCACAACAGGCCGGATGTGACGGAGCATGTGCGCAGTCATGGCAGCATCGATGCGTCGCACGATGCTCATGGCTATTCAATTGCCATCGATTGCGTGGATCCCTTGCAACCCGTGATCATTGGCATCCTGAAGGACGGAATGTTCTCGATCATCTCGCAGGAGGTGCCGCCGCTCTCACCAGACAAGAGCCGCGTGTTCCAGCTTCTGCTCGGCGCCCGGCAGGGCACGAGCTACACGCCACTTGAAAAGATCACCCGCATGCTGACGCCGTTCCTGCGAGCCAACCGGCGCTCTCTCGACTACGAAGTGGTCTTCGAGTCGCGCTTCGCGGAAGGCCCGCCTGCGCGGCTGTCGATCATCGTGCCCTTCTACAAGGAATGGCGCTTCCTCTTTTCTTTGCTCTCCATGATCAAAAGCGCGCCCGCCGATTTCGAGTGGGTGATCGTCTGCGACGATGCCAATATCTTTCCGCAGCTGAACCAGCAGATCGCCAACCAGACCGAAAGCGTAAGGGATCGCATCACCTTCGTGCTTCCGCGCCAGAACGTAGGTTATGGACATGCCAACAACATCGGCGTGAAGGCGGCAAAGGGCGAATACGTGCTTCTGATGAATTCCGACATCTGGCTGAAAGGCTTCGGCGCGCTGGAATTTGGGCTTCAGGCGCTAAAGGAGACGGAATACGCGCTTGTGGGGTTTACCCTGTTATTCGAAGACGAAACGGTTCAGCACGACGGCATTGCGTTCAAGCGCTCGGTTGAAGTGGGAGACCGGTACCTGGCGCTTCATCCCGGCAAGGGACTGCCGGCGCTGCCCGGTGCTGCGCGCTACGAAGTTCGCGAAGCGGAGGCGGTTACGGGCGCATTAATGTTGCTGGAGCGCGATCGGTTCTACCGCATCGGAGGATTTCACGACCGTTATATCGGCGGCGATTTCGAGGACGCGGATCTCTGCCTCACCTTACGGCAAGCGGGAGAGAAGATCGGCCTTGTCCGCTCGCAGGAGATCTTCCACCTCGAGCGCCAGTCGATCCGTCACGATGCCGCCCACAGCGTCGGGTTCGCGAGAACCCTTGTGAACTGCGAACGTTTCAACCGGCGGTGGAAGGGCACACTCGATCAATCTGCGCGCAAGCCCGCAGCAGGCAATGTCAGACACATGCCTGAGGTGAACTAGTTATGCCTCGCCTTCTTGTTTTGTCCCACGGGCATCCGGGGCTAAGTCACGGCGGCGCAGAGATGGCGGCCTTCGCCATCCACTCGTTGATCAAGCAGGGCAGTATTCCAGGCTGGGAAAGCATTTTCGTTGCTCGCGCCGAGCGGCAGCAAATCGGTCATGACGGCGATTTCGGAGCATTCCGGCGAAATGCCGACGAAATTCTCGCAAGCCCGCCTGCCGTCGAGCCATTCTTCTTCCATTCCTTTGAGCCTGACCGATTGTTCGCATTGCTCGACGATCTTGTGGAGCGGTTCAGGCCGGACGTTGTCCACGCCCATCATTTTTCGTTCTGGGGAACCGACGTTCTCGAATTTTTTAGTGCACGCAACATTCCCGTCGTCATCACTCTGCACGAGTACATTAGCATCTGCCACCGGTTCGGCCAGATGCTAAAAGTGAACGGCCGCCTCTGCCACCGCTCCTCGCCAGCCGAGTGCAACCAATGCTTCCCGGACATCAGCTCCGGTTTCTTCTTCCTCCGCGACGAACTTTTTCAGAAAAATCTGCGCCTTGCTACGGCAGTCGTTTCTCCAAGTCATTTCCTCGCGCAGCGCGTCGAGGCCTGGTCGAATGATACGATAAAGGTCCACGTCATCGAGAACCCGAGGGACGTCCGGCTCTACGAAACGCCAGATCGCTATTCGCCTTCACATGAAGCAGATTCGGTCGTAACAACCATCGGGTACTTTGGACAGATTAACCATTTCAAAGGCACCGAAGTGCTCCTTGACGCGGCGGCGGCGCTCAAAAAAAGCGGCGTGCCATTCAGGATCAGATTGTTCGGAGCGAACCTCAATCTCCAGGAGGTCGCGTTTCGAGAACGGATCACCGCTAAGCTCGAACAGCTTGGTGATTGCATCGAGTTTTTTGGGCCGTATCGAAATGAATCTGTGATCCGGCTGATGTCCGGGTGCGACGCGATTGTAGTGCCGTCCATCTGGTGGGAAAACTCACCCGTCGTTATTCAAGAGGCCATTCAAGCTGGGGTGGCCGTTTTCGGATCGCGCCTCGGCGGTGTGGAGGAGAAGCTGCGGGACTATTCTCGTGCCGAATTCTTCGAACCCGGAAGTGCGCTCGACCTTGCCGAGAAGCTTCAGGCCTTTTGTCTAAGTTCGCGCTTGAATCTGCCAGTAACTCATTTATCCACAGACGACGCTGACAACGCCGCTGACATGACTGCCTTGGCTCGTCTCTATAACACCTGCCTTACATCAACTACGGATATCTCAAATGGCGGTCTGGAACTTCGAAAAGTTACAAAAAGAGATCAGAAGTCGGTCGGTAAAGGTCGAGAGCGAAACGTTCTATCCGCAAGCCGCAATCGATCTGCTCTTTGAGACGATCGCGCGTTCCATCCCGGTAGATCCGAAATCGTATTTTGCTAACTACCCGGACGTTCAAGAAGCCGTGGAAGCTGGTGAGCTTTCATGCGCTGCGCAGCACTACGTCGAGCATGGATTCTACGAAGACCGGTTCCCATGCGACATTGTAATCGATGAGAAAGCATACCTTGCTCTTTATCCTGACATTCAGTCGGGAATTGACGCAGGCGATATTGAGAGCGCCACGGATCACTGGCTCCGTTTTGGGCGCTTCGAGGGCAGGACTGCCTATTTGCAACGAGCTTAGCGAGGCAGACTTTCCTAAAAATCTGCGATGGACGGAAGTCCTGTTGTCCGGCGTACAAGATGTTCGATCATGTGGGTCGACAGGGTTGCGCGAATGTCTGCGCCATTAATGTCCTATCTTAGAAAGACCTCCAACAGAAAATCGATTTGTCTTAGGTCATGAAGTCAAGGTTAGTCGTGATTTCTGCCCGGCCTGCTAAGTTTCCTCGTCGAGGCGCACGCTCTCTCGGTAATGGTCTAGCAGTGGTCGACGTAATGATCCCCGACACGAAGCGGAGAGATGCGATGAGACGGGGCGTACGTACTCCCTAGTGCCAAGCTGATACTTGCCGGCATACTCGTGATAGAAGTGCGCAGCACCGGAACGATCTCAATGTCTGCCGAAGCTCAAACAGCGTTGATTCTTGCGAAACAAGCCCGTGGCCGCGGCGATCGTACCACCTCCCTTGGACTCTATCGGGCTGCACTTGCCGCCAACCCGGTAGAGATTTATCTCAAATTCGAGGTCGCAGCGGATCTTCGGGAGCTTGGACAGCTCGAAGAGGCGGAGGCGGTTCTGCAGGAGATCCTTGATCAGGCTCCCCAGCATGTTGGCGCGCAAATTGGGCTGGGTCACGTGGCGCGGCGGCGCGGGGATCCCGCTACCGCTCTGGCTTACTTCGAAGCTGCTGCGGCATTGGATACTAACAATCTGCCGGTGAAGCTGGAAGTTGCGGCGGATCTGCGGGACCTCGGCCGGCTCGATGAGGCGGAGGGGATCCTGGAAGCGATCCTCGAGCGAGCTTCCCAGCATGTTGGCGCGCGTATTGGGCTGGGTCACGTAGCGCGTCGGCGCGGGGATCGGGCCGCGGCTCTGGCTCACTTCGGACATGCTGCAGCACTCGATCCCAACAATCTGCCGGTGAGGCTGGAGGTTGCTGCAGATCTGCGCGAACTCGACCGGCTCGAGGAGGCGGAGACGGTTCTGCAGGAGATCCTCGATCAGGCTCCCCAGCATGTTGGCGCGCAAATTGGGCTGGGTCACGTGGCT
>NZ_JBFUHH010000164.1:0-4800 GCF_056402495.1 Microvirga sp. P4_A5
CTCCATCTGCTGAGCACACCGGCCAATGCCGAGCAGTTGTTGCGGTCGATCGCTCAACTCGATGCGGGGGCTGGTCAGGAGCAGCGCCTTATCGAGAAATGAAGCTGGTTTTCGCACCTCTGGCGTGGGTCGATTATCTTTTCTGGCAGGAAACGGATCCAGCTTTGTGCCGGCGTATCAACGACTTGATCAAGGATGTGAGCCGCTCGCCCGTTAATGGGATTGGCAAACCGGAGCCGTTGGCGGGAAATCTGAGAGGCTGGTGGTCGCGGCGGATTGCCCGCGAACATCGGCTTGTCTATCGAGTGACCGGAACGGCCACCGATCAGGCGCTGGAGATTGCGATGTGTCGATTTCATTATGGCGCGTGACCCGCATTCCGCTAAACAGCTCAGGTCGCATTCGAGAACACCTCATGACCGATCTTCACATCCGCGAAGCCCAGGCTGCCGATCTGGAAGCCATCATCCGGCTCCACGAAGAAGATGCATTAGGGTCTCATGGCGACGCGTGGACCGCTGAGAACCGCGCGGCCTACGAGAAGGCGTTCGCCGCCATCGACCGGAGCCCCGACAATCGCCTGTTCGTGGCGCTCCTGGACGGCGAGGTGGTGGGCACCTTTCAGCTCACCTTCATCCCGAACCTCACCGGGCGGGGGGCTCTGCGGACCAAGGTCGAGAGCGTGAAGGTCAAGGGCAGCAAACGCTCGCACGGCATCGGCGCGCGCATGATGGAATTTGCCGCCGCCGAGGCCCGCGCGCGCGGCGCGAACCTTCTCGAGCTGACCTCAAACAAGGCCCGGAAGGACGCGCACCGGTTCTACGAGCGCATCGGCTATTCGCGCAGCCACGAGGGCTTCAAGAAAAAGCTCTAGGGTTTTGAAAGGTAGCAATTTTTCCAGCAAAAACTGACGTGTATTTGCTGAAAGAGATCGTGAACCTCTTCTACCTTCACCTCTTAACGCCTTCAGGCCTTTGGCGCCTTCATGCGCGCATTGCACTGGCTCCAGAATTTCGGCCATTTCGTTCCTGCCTCGATCTTGCCGCCGGCCTTGGCCTCTTTCCATTCGGCGCTGCATTTCGACATGCGCTCGCGGGTCGCCATCTGGGCGGCGCTCGGCTCCTTCTTCGGTTTCATGTCTGTTGCGGCAATTGCCGGGAGGGCGACGCAAAGCGACAGAGCGCCGGCGAGGGTGACACGCAGAATACCGTTGGGCATGGAGATCTCCGAAAGGGGCGCTGAATCGGCGCTTCAGACAGCTTCATATGAAACATTGAAACATGCAAGGCGCGCTCTAAGGGCGGTACACAGCGTCTACGACCTCGCGGAAGCGCCCCGTCCTGGGCACATGCGGCGGTTGCGAGAAGTGGGGGTGTCATGCGGGGCCGATTAGTCCTAGGCTTGACCCACACGTCCCCCAATCAGCCAGGAGAGACATGCTATGGCGGTTTCCGCCCAAAATCCTATCGACCTGTATTACTGGCCGACCCCGAACGGATGGAAGATCACCATCATGCTCGAGGAGGCCGGCCTGCCGTACACCGTGYATCCGGTCAATATCGGCAAGGGCGACCAGTTCAAGCCCGAGTTCCTGGCGATTTCGCCCAACAACAAGATGCCGGCGATCGTCGATCCCGAGGGGCCGGACGGAAAGCCCATCTCGGTCTTCGAGTCGGGCGCAATCCTGCAATATCTCGGCCGCAAGACCGGTCGCTTCTATCCCTCCGACGAGCGCCGGCGCGTGGAGGTGGAGCAATGGCTGTTCTGGCAGATGGGCGGCTTCGGCCCGATGCTCGGACAGACCCATCATTTCCGCATCTATGCGTCCGAAAAAGTCCCCTACGCCATCGACCGCTACACCAACGAGACCAACCGGCTCTACGGTGTGCTCGACAAGCAGCTCGCGGACCGCGCCTTTGTCGCCGGCGAGTATTCCATTGCCGATATGGCCATCTTCCCGTGGGCGAAGCTGTGGGAACGGCAGGGTCAGAATGTCGATGATTTCCCGAACGTGAAGCGATGGCTCGACGCGATGCTGAGCCGTCCGGCCGTCAGGCGAAGCATCGAGATCGGCGCGGAAGACCGCGGGGCGACCGACTTGAAGGACCCCGCCGTGCAGGCGATCCTGTTCGGCCAGAAGGCGCGATAAACGGAGCGGCGCTCCTTTCCCGAAGCGGAGAGGGGCGCCGGCTATTCCACGYGGGTCCAGATTTGCGACCGGCAGATCAGGCCGCCGAGGATGCAGCCGGACAGCTTCATTCCCCGACCGTCGAAGGTCGCCTTGCCCGAATAGGTCTTGCCGTCCCTGAAGCTGTAGAGCTGGCCGGTAAAGCCATCCCGCGCCGGCTTGATATCCCACATCATCTGCAATCCCACGAGGTCGCGTTCGCGCTTTCCCGGGTCGGGATTGTTGAGGTCCTTGGTCTGGCCCACCACCGAGATGATCCGCCCGCAATGGGTCGGTCCGCATTTTGCCACGCGGACGCGGGTTCGCCCGCTCTCGCTCACATAGATGCCGCTGGGGTCGGGGTTCTGCGCGAGGGCCGGGACTGTAAGACAGGCCAGTCCAACCGCGAAAGCTGCGACCCGCATGGCTTCCTCCCACTGTGACTTCCCAAGAAAACGATCGACAGGCGAAGAGTTTCCGGCTCGGAATGGTTTTCGTCAGAGAGGGGAGCAGCCCGGTTCGCAGATGCGAAAAGCCGCTTGAGGGCGGGGGTATGCGCGGCTATAAGCGCGCCACCTTCATTTTTTTCTTCTCAAGAGTGAGTTTCATGGCCACCGAGCGCACATTTTCCATCATCAAGCCTGACGCCACCGAGCGGAACCTGACCGGTGCCGTCAATGCAGTCATCGAGRAGGCCGGCCTGCGCATCGTTGCGCAGAAGCGCATTCTCATGAGCCGCCGCGAGGCCGAGACCTTCTACGCGGTCCACAAGGAACGCCCGTTCTTCGGCGAGCTGGTCGATTTCATGATCTCGGCTCCGGTCGTCGTTCAGGTCCTCGAGGGCGACAACGCCGTCGTGAAGTACCGCGAGATCATGGGCGCCACCAATCCGGAGAGCGCAGCCGAGGGCACGATCCGCAAGCTCTACGCCAAGTCCATCGGCGAGAACTCGGTGCATGGCTCCGACAGCCAGGAAAACGCCAAGATCGAGATCGCGCAGTTCTTCGCCGGCAACGAGATCGTCGGCTGAGGCCAAGCGCATCGCGCAACATCAAGGCCGCCCTCGGGCGGCCTTTTTTTTGTCCCGAGCCCGGCCGCGATTTTTTTGCCAAGTCTTAAGCCTCTTGCGAGGATGGCCTTGACCTCGCGCGGCGACGCTCTTCTTTAGTGCCATCGTATTGTTGCAACATGGAGTTCCGATGAGAACCGCCTTTCGCACGCTGTTGGCCGCCGTGGCCCTCACGGTGTCCGTCACCGCCGCCCTCGCTTCCGCCTCGAACACGCCGATCAATTACCAGCCCGATCCGGCCCTCAAGACCGAAACGCCCAGCCAATTGCAGGCGCGCATCCGGCAGGCCTGCGGGATCACCCAGGCCAAGATCCAGAACGTCAGCGAAACGTCCCTGTCGCGCAAATGCGATTGCTACGCGGGCCGGACGCTCCGCGCCATGAGCCCCGAGGAAGTCCAGTCTTATCGGGATACGGGAATCTTCAACGAAGCTGCGCGCGCCAAGGCGCTCTCGTCGCTCGATTCCTGCAAGTTGCAACGTCCCACGATGTGAGTGCGGCTGCCGGGGGATCGCAGACATCCGCCGGCGCTCCACCCTTCGGTGAAGATCACCCGGCCGTTCTCGAGCCGGGCTTTTCCCTCGCAGATCATCCGCAGCGCCCGCGGATAGATGAGATGTTCCTGCGCCAGCACGCGGGCGGCGAGGTCGGCGGCATTGTCGCCCGGAACCACCGGCACGACAGCCTGCGCGACGATGGGGCCGGCATCGAGCTCCGGCACCACGAAATGTACCGTGCAGCCATGGACGAGCACACCCGCTTCCAGCGCCCGCTGGTGGGTGTTGGTGCCGCGAAACAGCGGCAGGAGGGAGGGGTGGACATTGATCATCCGCCCGGCCCAGCGCTCCACGAACGCGCTCGTGAGAACCCGCATGAAGCCCGCCAGACAGATCAGGTCGATGTTTCTCGCAACGAGCGCCGCATCCAGGGCGGCGTCGAAGCCGGCGCGATCGGCGTAGGCCGTGTGATCGATGGCGAGAGCCTCGATTCCCGCCTCGCGGGCGAGCGCCAAACCGCCGGCATCGGGTCGATTGGAAAGGACGAGGGCGATTTCGCCCGGGAAGTCCGGCGCGCGCGCCGCGCCCATGAGCGACAGGCTGTTGGAACCGCGGCCCGAGATCAGGATGGCGATGCGCCGGCGCGTCATGAGAGCCTGAGGCGTCCCGAGGTGAGCACCTGCTCGCCGGTCTCATGCGCGACGGTCTCGCCGATCCGGACAGGGTTCTCGCCGGCCGCGCGAAGGTTCGCCATCACGCTGTCGGCAAGGTCCGCCGCCGCGACGACGATCATGCCGATGCCGCAATTGAACGTGCGCAGCATTTCGGCCTCGGCGACGCCGCCTGTGCGGGCAAGCCAGCCGAAGACCGGCGGGACCGGGATGGCGTCCAGATCGAGGCGAACGCCGACGCCGTCGGGAAGGACACGGGGGATATTATCGGGGAAGCCGCCCCCGGTGATATGCGCCAGCGCCTTGATGCCGGAGCCGGCTTTCATGGCGGCGAGAAGCGGCTTCACATAGATGCGGGTCGGGTCGAGCAGCGCCTCGCCGAGGCTGCGTCCCGGCG
>NZ_JBFUHH010000165.1:0-4768 GCF_056402495.1 Microvirga sp. P4_A5
CGCCGAGGCTGCGTCCCGGCGCGAAGGGGGCGGGCGCGTCCCAGGGGAGGCCGCAGGCTTCGACGATCCGGCGCACGAGGGAGAAGCCGTTGGAATGGACGCCGGAGGACGCCAGGCCGATCAGCACGTCGCCCGCGGCCACGCCCTTGGGCAGCAAGGTGCCGCGCTCGGCCGCGCCGACGGCAAAACCCGCCAGATCGTAATCGCCGCGGGCGTAGAGGCCCGGCATCTCCGCTGTTTCCCCACCCACGAGAGCGCATCCGGCCTGGATGCAGCCGTCCGCGATACCCCTCACGATGGCGACGCCGACCTCCGGCGTGAGCTTGCCGGTGGCGAAATAGTCGAGGAAGAACAGGGGCTCCGCGCCCTGCACGATGATGTCGTTGACGCACATCGCCACCAGATCGATGCCGATGGTGTGGTGAATGCCGGTGTCGATGGCGATCTTGACCTTGGTCCCGACCCCGTCATTGGCCGCGACCAGGATCGGGTCCGTGAAGCCCGCCGCCTTCAGATCGAACAATCCGCCGAAGCCGCCGATTTCCGCGTCGGCTCCGGGGCGGCGCGTGGCTCGCACCAGCGGCTTGATTTCGTCCACCATGGCGTTGCCGGCGTCGATGTCGACGCCCGCTTGCGCGTAGGTCAGGCCGTTCGGCAATTTCTCGGTCATTGCTCACCCCGTCTCAAGGCGGGGAGTAAGGCGCGCGGTCGCCGGAGGCAAGGGAAAGTCGGATTTTTTATGGTTCCGGGCGGAAGCACCGTCGATCACAAGCGTTGGTGCCATTGGGGAAGGTGAGCTGCGACCCCCGATCCGGGAGGCGCGATCGCCGGTCCGCCTTGACCGTCGCGCGCTCGGGTGCCTATCTCGGGGCGGGCTGCCGCAGGACGGCGCTTTGGAGAATGTTGAAGAATGGTACTTCGATGACGTTGCAGCGGCAGGTGATTTTCTGGATTGTGGCGCTTGCCGCCGCGGTGCTCATGCTCGCCCTTTTCCGGGGCGTCCTGCTGCCGTTCGTCGCAGGCTTCGCGCTCGCCTATATGATGGACCCGCTGGCCGACCGGCTTCAGCGCATCGGGCTCGGGCGGCTCGGCGCCAGCCTGATCATCCTGATCCTCTTCGTGCTGATCTTCATCGTCGCGCTGATGGTGATCGTGCCGCTTCTGGGACAGCAACTGGGCGAATTCGTCGAGCGGCTTCCCAGCTATGTCGCCCGGCTGCAGCAGCTCGCCGTGGAGCAGGGCGGGCCGCTGATCGAACGGCTCGGCGGCTCCAAGGCCCTGTCGGACATGCAGACCTCGGTGGGCAATCTCATCTCCCAGGGCATGGCCTGGATGGGCACCTTTTTGCAGGGATTGTGGTCGGGCGGGCAGGCGCTCCTCGGCATCTTCTCCCTGCTGGTGGTGACGCCCGTCGTCGCCTTCTACATGCTGATCGACTGGGACCGGATGGTGGGAACGGTCGATTCGTGGATTCCCATGCGCCACCGCGACACCGTGCGGGTGATCGCGCGCGATATCGACAAGGCGATCGCCGGTTTCGTTCGCGGTCAGGCGCTGGTCTGCGTGATCCTCGGCACCTTCTACGCCGTGGCGCTGACGATGCTTGGGCTCAATTTCGGCGCGATGATCGGCATGACCTCCGGCCTCCTGAGCTTCATCCCCTATGTCGGGTCTCTCACCGGGCTCATCCTGTCCCTGGGCGTCGCCATCGTGCAGTTCTGGCCGGATTGGACGCTGATCGCCGCGACCCTCGGCATCTTCGTCTTCGGTCAGTTCGTCGAGGGCAATATCCTGTCGCCGAAACTCGTCGGCGAAAGCGTGGGGCTTCATCCGGTCTGGCTCATGTTCGCGCTTCTGGCCTTCGGTTCTCTTTTCGGCTTCGTCGGCCTGCTTCTCGCCGTCCCGCTGGCTGCCGCCATCGGCGTGATCGCCCGCTTCGCGCTCCAGCAATATCTGACGAGCCCGCTCTATCGCGGCACCGACCCGGCGATCATCACGCCCAAGGTCGATCTCGATGCGTGAGACGCCGAGGCAACTCGCGTTCGACCTGCCTCTCGACCCGCGCTTCGGGCGGGAGGATTTCCTCGTCTCGCCGTCGAACGAGCAGGCTTATTCCCGCATCGAGAGCTGGCCCGATTGGGGCGACACGGTGCTGGTGCTCAATGGCCCGCGCGGCTCCGGCAAGAGCCATCTGGCCGCCATCTGGGCCGCCACGGCCCATGCCTGGACCGTCGACGCCTTCGAGGTGGTGCCGCAGCAGGTTCCGCACCTCATATCGGGTGGCGCGCTGGCGATCGAGGATATCGACCGCGCGGATCGGGACGAGGCGGCCCTGTTCCACCTCCTCAACCTCGCGCGCGAAAAGCGAGCCTTCGTGTTGCTGACATGCGAAAAGCCGCCGGACCAATGGGGCTTGCGAACCGCCGATCTGGTGTCGCGCCTGAGACTCGCGCCGAGCGTCTCCATCGGCGCCCCCGACGACGCGCTGCTGAAGGCCGTGCTCGTGAAGCTGTTCGTCGATCGGCAGTTGGTGGTCGACACCAGCGTTGTCGATTATATTGCGCTGAGGATCGAGCGATCGCTCGCCAAAGCCGCCGAGTTCGTGACGCTCCTCGACAAGGAGGCCCTGAGCCGTGGCAGGCGCGTGTCGCGCGCGATCGCCGCCGAAATTCTCGGTGCTTCTCAGGAATTGGATGATATCGAGTGAAACCCCTCGCGCCGCCGCCACGTCGTGAAACCGTCACGAAGTCCGCTCCAAAACGGACCTCGACGCCACGAAACACGACGGAGAGCGATGTGCGCGCCAACCTCGTGTTGGACAAGGCCGAGATCGTCAGCGAGACGCCGTCGCCGAAGGCTCCGCCGGATATCGAATTCGACGGCGCCGTGTTGCGGCAGTTTCCTCAGCGGTTCATCAATCGGGAATTGTCCTGGCTGCAATTCAACCGCCGCGTTCTGGAAGAAGCGTCGAACCGCAACCACCCGCTTCTCGAACAGCTTCGGTTTTTGTCGATCTCGGCCGGAAACCTGGACGAGTTCTTCATGGTCCGCGTCGCCGGCTTGCGCGGTCAGGTGCGGTCCGGAATTTCCGCTCCGTCGCAGGACGGGCTGACGCCGCAGGAGCAGCTCACCCGCATCGGCGTGGCAGTCTCGCAGCTTGCCTCCGATCAGCAGCGACGCTGGCGGGAATTGAAGGACAGCCTGCTCGAAGAGGGGATCGTGCTCGTGGACGCCGCCACGGGCCTTGCGAAGCCGGAAGCGTCATGGCTCGAGGACTACTTCCTCAACCACGTCTTTCCGCTTCTGACGCCGCTCGCGGTCGATCCCGCCCATCCGTTTCCGTTCATCCCCAACCTGGGCGCCTCGATCGCGCTGAAACTCGCGCGGCAGAGCGACGGCAAGGTGCTGAACGCGATGATCCGCCTGCCGGCCAAGGCCGATCGTTTCATTCGCCTGCCGGATTTCGCCGAGACCGGAGCTACCCGCTTCATCGCCCTCGAGCAGGTGATCGGGCTCTACACCAGCAGGCTCTTTCCAGGCTACGACCTGCAGGGGCAGGGCGTGTTCCGCGTCATTCGCGACAGCGACCTGGAAATCGAGGAAGAGGCCGAGGATCTTGTTCGGCTGTTCGAGACCGCGCTGAAGCAGCGCCGGCGTGGCAGCGTCATCCGGCTCGAAGTCGAGGCCGCGATGCCCGAGGACCTTCGGTTGTTCGTGGCGGAGGAGCTCGAAATTTCCGGCGACGAGATGTTCGTGGGCGAGGGGATGCTCGGCCTCGACGAGCTGTCGCAACTGGTGGCGCTCGATCGGCCCGATCTCAAGTTCAAGCCCTACAACGCGCGTTTCCCGGAGCGTATCCGCGAACATAGCGGAGATTGCTTCGCGGCCATTCGCGAGAAGGATCTCATCGTTCACCATCCGTATGAATCCTTCGACGCGGTAGTGCAGTTCCTGCGCCAGGCGGCGGGCGATCCCAACGTGGTGGCGATCAAGCAGACGCTCTACCGGACCTCGTCGGAATCGCCCATCGTGGCGGCTTTGGCGGAGGCGGCCGAAGCCGGAAAGGCCGTGACGGCGCTGGTCGAACTCAAGGCGCGCTTCGACGAGGAGGCCAATATCCGCTGGGCGCGCGATCTCGAACGAGCGGGCGCGCAGGTGGTGTTCGGTTTCATCGAATTGAAGACGCACGCCAAACTGTCGATGATCGTGCGGCGCGAAGGCGGCCAGCTCATCACCTATTGCCATGTGGGCACGGGTAACTACCACCCCATCACCGCGCGCATCTACACCGACCTGTCGTTCTTCACCGCCGATCCGGTCATCGGGCGCGACGTCGGACGCATCTTCAACTACATCACCGGCTACGCGGAGCCGGCGGCGCTCGAGCGGATGGCGGTGTCGCCGCTGACGCTGAAGAAACGGCTGCTGGAGCACATCGGACAGGAAGTCGCGAACGCCAAGGCGGGCCTGCCGGCGGCGATCTGGTGCAAGTGCAATTCTCTCGTCGACCCGGTCATCATCGATGCTCTGTACGATGCAAGCGCCGCGGGCGTGCAGGTCGATCTCATCGTGCGCGGCATCTGCTGCCTGCGACCCGGCATCAAGGGCCTGTCCGAGAACATCCGGGTGAAATCCATCGTCGGGCGGTTTCTCGAACACACCCGCATCTACGCGTTCGGGAACGGCGGCAATCTGCCGAACCCCAAGGCCCACGTCTACATCTCGTCGGCGGACCTCATGTCGCGCAATCTCGACCGGCGGGTGGAGG
>NZ_JBFUHH010000166.1:0-4711 GCF_056402495.1 Microvirga sp. P4_A5
TTGCTGCAGAAAGGGCATTCCAACAAGTGGATCGCCGATCACCTGAAGCTCTCCGAGAATACGGTAAAGGTCCATATTCAACACATCATGCGCAAACTCCACGCGACGAACCGCACGGAGGCTGTGATCTTGTCCGTCTCCCACCGCGAACCGCATTGATGGATGCGCGACCGCTTGTCTATTTCGCAGCTCCGAACAGCGCCAATGCGGTTTCTGCTCGGGCGTAGAGTCTGGCACTTCCGTGGCCAATGCCCGCCACCTCCACCAACGACCACGCAAACTTCGAACCGTCGGTCGCTGCACTCGCCTGGGCCAACCCAAAAACAGCCCGGCCGCGCTCGTAACGGGTCCGACCCTGGCGCTCGGCACCCGGACTCGTGTCGAGTCCCTCTCGGCCAATGTCCTGGTTCGCCAGGAGAATAACGATCGGCGAATCCAGATATCGTCGGCGGTCGGCTTCGGCGACGATGGTCAGGCCTCCCAAGCCATAGGGGTATCTGCGCTCCCGCAGCGGGACCACGTAGCTTCCCGGATTGGCCAGCACGATCCGGCTTGCCTCGTTTGCGAAGAACGCGGCAAAACGGCTGAGAAATTGCGCGCCGGCCGAATGGCCGATCAGGAAATAGGGGATTGTCGGCCGCCCCTCCATCTCCCGCAGACGGTCGATGAGGTCGAGGACCAGTTGGCCAGTCCGGCGGCCTCTCGGTTTAAGTCGGAATTTCGTGAGCCCGTCTTCCTGCCGCAACTCGCCTATCCCGCCGAATTGATAGGCCCATCGGGGAAACGTCTCCTCTGGGAAAAAGGGCGCGACGGTCAGCGCGCAACCCGCCTCCGCTAAAGGTATCGCATTGTCTCTCGCCAGGCGGGGATTGCGATCCGATCCATGGAAAACCATCAGAAGCGCCGTGCCTCGAAAGCAGGTGGGCTTGTAGGTGTAGACGCGCCAAGTCGTTTCTCCGGCTGAAATCTCCCGTTCGGACTTGCCCACCGCGACGGGTTCGGCGCGTAAAGGACAGGACGCAAAGGCGAGAGCGGCGGCGAGAAACAGTGCAAGTGGACAGCGGGAACGCCTCATATTTTTCGCGACGACCCCTTCGCGCCGCAAAGCTTTCATGTGTCAATCCTCGCGGAATGCCCGATTGAAGCTGTCCAGGAACGGCCGCAACACATAGTGAGCCACGGTGAACTGGCCAGTCTTCACCATGACTTCGACCGGCATTCCGGGAATGATCTTCACCTCGGGCAATGCCCGGAGGGACGCTTGATCGATCCGAACCTGAGCCGTGTAATACGCGCGCTCCGTCAGCTTATCGATGAGCCGATCAGCCGAAACATAGGTCAGGATCCCGTCCACCGGGGGAATGCGTCGATGCTTGTAGGGCAAGAGACGAACGCGCGCCTCCAGCCCGGGGCGAACGAGATCGATGTCCTCGGGTTTCACCTGAACCCGAACAATCAGGCGGTCCTGACGCGGGACCAGATCCAGAAGCGGCTCGCCTGCGGCCACCACGCCCCCGGGTGTATGGATGCGAAGATCCGTGATGGTGCCGGCCTCTGGCGCGCGGATCTCYGTTCGCGCAAGCACATCCCGCGCAGCCTGGATGCGCTCGATGAGCTGGAAGATTTGCGCCTGCGTGTCCCGCAAGGTCTGGGCGATTTCGGTATAATAGTCGCTCTCGAGCTTCAGCATCATCGCCATGGATTCGCCGATGGATTGCTCCGCTCGCGAGATTTGAGCCTGGGCGCCGCCGATGCGTCCGTCGATCTCGGCTTGCTCTCGCTCCAGTTGGAGGAGACGTGGACGTGTCTGAAGCCCTTTGCCCACCAGGGGAGCGACGACCCCGATCTCCTCCTTAATGATGGCGGCACGCTTCGTGGCCGCATTCTCCAGAAACCGCAATCCTACGATTTCCCGCTCTGTCTGCGCTTTGCGCTGCTCGATGACCTCGATGCGGGACGCTTGCAACTTTCTGCGTGTGTCGAAGATCTTCGTCTGTCCGGCCATGATCGCCGAGAGTGTGGTGTCATCGGGCATGATCTTCGAGAAAGATTGGGGAAACTCCACGCTTGCGCGCGCGTCACGCTCCGCCAGAAGCCGGGCTTCCTGAGCCTGCGCGTTCCAGAGCTGTCCCTGCAAGACCTGGACCGCCGCGCGGGCACCCGTATCGTCGAGTTGAATGAGCGTCTGCCCGGCGGCCACCTCATCACCGTCTTCCACCAAAATGCGGCCGACAATTCCACCCTCGAGATGTTGAATCGTCTTCCGGCTCGACTCCGCTTCGACGGCGCCTCCCGCGATGGCGGCGCTCTCCAGGGGCGCCTGAGTCGCCCAGACGCCAAAGCCCACGACGAAAACCGCCACCACAGCGAATGCGCTCGCAGCGAGCAGTCGAAGACGCTGAAACGGCGTGCCGGGAGGTGGGGTCAGTATGGCGGCGAGGTCATTGAGACCCGCATCATGCGGTGTTCTCATAACGCGACCCTCCCGATAGGCGCGCTCGAAATGACACCGTTCGCAATGGGTGATGCCGTAGCACCGTCCGCCATGCGCCTGATGCTTCTCTGGCCCAAAGCGACCTGCTGATTTCTGACCGGGATAACAGTCCGCCCGGCACGGATTTTTTCGGCCACGTCGCGACGCGTTCCGAACGCATTCATCACGCCGTTATCCAGCACCAGGACTTTGTCCGCCATGTTCAGGATGCCAAATCGCTGGGCGATGATGACAATCGTCGCTCCCCGATCCCGCATCGCCTGAATGGCTCGCCGCAAGGCCTCCTCGCCCTCGGCGTCGAGGCTCGCGTTCGGCTCGTCGAGGACGACCAGCCGCGGGAAGCCGAAAAGCGCCCGCGCAAGACCGAGGCGTTGACGCTGCCCACCGGACAGTCGGATGCCCCCTTCCCCGATCTCGGTTTCGTAGCCGTGCGGAAGTCGCATGATCGTCTCGTGCAAACCGACCATGGCGGCCGCCGCGACAACGTGTTCGGATGGGGCGTCCTGCAGGCGCGAGATGTTCTCACGAACCGTGCCGCCGAAGAGTTCGACTTCCTGAGGAAGATAACCCAGATAGCGATGCCCCCCGGAAGCGAGCCAAATTCGCATATCGGCGCCGTCGAGTCGGACATGCCCGACCGAAGGCGAGATGGTGCCGGCAATCAGACGCCCGAGTGTCGATTTTCCCGCTCCCGATGGGCCCACGACTCCGAGGATCTCCCCCGGGTTGATCGCAAAGTTCAGCCTGCGCACCGCCGGAATATCGGCGCCGGGCATCATGAACGTGACCTGTTCGACCGAAACGGCTCCGTTGGGACGAGGCAGATACATCTTCTGTCGCGATTGGGGCAGACCTCCCATGATATTATGGAGGCGGTTGTAGCTGAGACGCGCAGTCGTCACGGCCCTCCATGTGCCGATCGATCCTTCCACCGGGCCCAAGGATCGCCCCAACAAAATCGAGCTTGCGAAAATGGCCGCTGGGCTGACATCTGCCCGGATGACGAGCCATGCGGCGCATGCCATGACAATCACCTGTGTGAGCAATCGAACAAAGCGGGCGAGTGCCTGAATGCCCGCGGCCCGCCCAGATGCGGCAAGCTGCGCCTCCTTCGCGCTGATCTGATCCTCGTGGAGGAGGCGTGCCACGCCCGGCAGCATTCCCATCGCACTGATCGACTCGACGTTGCGGAGGAGGCTCTCGAAACGATGCTGGCTCTCGACGGCCGCGGCACTGGAGCGTGCAATGGGCTTACGGGTGACGAATTCGTTGAGCAGGGCCAAGCCGAACAGGATCAGGGATGCGACGAGCCCTATGATCCCCAGCAAAGGGTGGATGACGATCAGCGCGAGAATGAAGATCGGGGTCCATGGCAGGTCGAAGAGCGCCGTGCATGCGGTGCCTCCAAAAAAGGTGCGAAGCCCGCTAAGATCGCGCCACGCCTGCGCCGCGGCCGCTTGTTCACCCCGCAAAGCGGATTGAACGGCAGCGATAAGCACCGACGCGCGCAGCCGATCGTCCAGCCACGTGCCGATCCGGGCCAGCATTTCCCGACGCAAAGCCTCGAGAGCTGCATGGGCCGCCAATGCGATCACCACGATCAGGGTCAGCATCAGAAGGGTGTCGACACTCCGGCTCGACAGAACATGATCGTAGACCTGCAGCAGATAGAGTGGCACCGTCAGCGCCAGCAAATTGACGAACAAACTGAGGCCGAAAACCACCAGGAGAGAGCCCTTGCACGCAGCGAAAGCTCTTTCGATTGCGGTACGCGAGCGAATTTTTATCCAGGAATGGGCCATGGGCTATTTGGCTCCGCGTGGGCAGAAACTTCGTCGATGGTAGGCTTGCCCACCACTCTCGCGAAGGAGCCGGCGCCGAAAGCCCGCGCCGGCCCGGAAACTATTCGCAGGCTTCGTTCAACGACCCTCAATCAAAAATCGAAATCGATGTCGATCGACGCGTCCTGATCGGCGTCCTGTTCCTGATTGACGTCTACGTCCACATCCTGCTCTTGATCGACGTCGGCGTCGTTGTCGTTGGTTTGGTCGAGGTCGGCAATGTTTTCATTGTCCTGATCGACATCGACGTCTTCGTCGTTCTCATTGTCCGCATTGGCGTCCGCGTCGGCATCGGCGTCGCTGTCGTCTTCAGCATCAGCATCTGCGTCCGCGTCTGCATCAGCATCCTGGTCAGTCTCGTCGTCGACGTCCGAGT
>NZ_JBFUHH010000167.1:0-4648 GCF_056402495.1 Microvirga sp. P4_A5
AGCTTGTACTGTCCCGGAAAATTCTGATGCAGGAAAAGGATGTTGAGAGCCATATCCGGTCCTTAGCTCAAAAGTCGGGACATCTGAACCCATCTCGCTGCAAACGCTCTTAACATTGAAATTACGTCCTGGCAGACATGGACACGGGGAGCCTTGCGCTGTTCGAAGACGTCGTGAACCGGATTGTCGGTCGGTGTCAAACAAAACGGCCCCGAGTAGATTGCTTGTGGTGAGCAATAAAATGTTGTTGACTGGTCTCGGCCATCCGGAAACTGGCTTAGCTGTCCGCCGCCGCTCGATGCCTTGGAGGCGTGACGGAAAACCAAAATCAGTCAGAACCTCTAGGTGCCGCCTGTCCGACGCGCCTGACAGTGCACAAACGTTGGATTGCCTGGCCACTTTCGACTACCGGTACTGCTAAACAACGTTTCCAATCCGGCGCAGGTGGGGTATGAACTCTCACTGACTCCATATGGCTTCGATACTACTGTGACATGCTCATGGATCACAATTTCATCAGGCCGTTCAAAAAGGTTTCTCTGCGTGACTCGCGTCTCCATCCTCGGCAATTCCGGACGTTCGCTCAATGAGTTCTACGCCCCAGTAGAGAAACGTTTTCAACGATCCGGATTGAACACCGGCAACAACATGTTCTGGTACGCTGTCGACAACCATATATCATCTCAGAAGTCGTTCATCGGTTGGCACGCCACTTCGCAGCAGATCAACGAATCGAGCGACTGCCTCATTCTCGTGGCGGCGAATTGGATTTATGCGGCCAATGACTTGACGCCCGTTGCCAATATGATCGAGGACGTTGGCGTCCCAATCATCGTCATTGGCTTGGGCGTTCAGGCACCAAGCGCATCGTCGCCGCTAGTTCTGAAACCTGGAACGCAGAAGTTCGTCGACTTGCTACGCGAGAAGGCGGCGCATGTTTGCGTGCGCGGGGCGGCAACGGCTGAGTGGTTGATTTCTGCTGGGATTGAAAATGTATACGTGACAGGCTGCCCTTCTAATTTCGTCAACCCGAAACTCAACCTTGGGCAGATCATCGCTGATAAGTTCAAACACGAGCTCAAGGATGTGGTCGTTTCGGTCGAGGCAAGTCCCTCGCACGAAGAACCAAATCGCAAGCTGTTTGAGCTGGTCGCCTCCTTCGACTGGGTTGGCGTGGTTCAGGACCCGTTGGCCGTACTGGAGGTCGTGCGCGGCAATGTGGCGTATGAAGGCGGCTTAGATCGCTTCGAGAGATCTGGACTTCCGATGCCTCCCGATGGAACTGACTCAAAAACATGGTTCATACAACGATTCAGGGCGTACTATGATGCGGAAGCTTGGATGGACGATCTACAACGGTACGATTTTCAGATAGGCACAAAGCTTCACGGTTCAATGGCTTGCTTCCAAGCTGAGGTACCAAGCATCTTCGTAACGCACGACTTGAGAACACAGGAGCTTGCCGAGGCTATGTGCGTTCCTGCGGTAACCCGCGATCAAATGATGGCTGCAAGTTCAATTCGAGAGTTGATCGAACTCGCGAACTTTGATGGACAACTGTATGATGAAAACAGACGCATGCGCGCTAGCATCTACGCCGATCTGCTATCCAATTTTGGTTTGCTAACGTCGCCTTCTCTGCGAGAAATGAGCAGCGGCAGTCGGCGGCCGCTTTAAGAGGCGCAGAGGATGGCAGGCTAATTGCCTAGTGTTCCATTGGGGAAACTAAAAAAAATTACGCCCAACCGAAAGCAAGAATACACGTTGGGGCGAGCCATGAATAGCCAAAGCAAAACTATTCGTCTTCCTCCGCCAGCACCGACGTGAAGACGTTGACGAATGGATCGAGTTCAACAGGAGTATTTCTTAGCGAACGTTGACTTAGAGAATCCTGGGCAATATTTTACCTCAATTCAAACCAACAAGAGTATCATGAAGGCCAAGGTCGCTGTACTTACACAATCACTTTCATCAGGATTTTACTTTCCTGTATGGTATTCATATTATTCTAAACATTGTGGCGCGGAGAATTTATTCGTCGTAACCCAAGGGGTAACTGCGAGTGAATTCGCAGGTTTTGACCTAGGGGGTATCATTAGACTGCCCGACCTGGCCTTCGATGAAGGCCAGCGCGTCAGGTTCATGTCCAAACAAGTGGCGGGACTTCTCGAGCATTATGAGACGGTTATCACTGTCGATTCGGACGAGATCCTTGTGCCAGACCCAAGTCTAGGCGTTGATCTCAGGGATTTTGTGAATGGGTGCGTATTTCCCTATGTAACTAGCATAGGTATAGAGGTGTTTCAAATGCCAAACGAGCCCCCGTTAAATGTTCGAGACCCCATTTTATTGCATCAACGTAGCGTAGCTTACTTAAACTCATCACTATGCAAGACTTCAGTTACGCGGGTAAATGTTCAATGGGGGGTTGGCTACCATTATTGTTCACTGTACCCAGCTTTCAACAATTTATACCTCTTTCACTTAAAACGAGCTGACAAGGAGTTGCAACTTGGCTGGATGAAGCACATGTCACGCCGGAATATCTCTACTGAACAAATGCGGACGTATTTCGCCCCGGAGCTTGAACGCATCGAAGCCTCTATTGCTGCTATCTCAAAGCGGCCATTTTCGGAGGACGATGGGGTTTTGTCTCGAAAGCCTTTCTTTGAAAAGTTTTTGAATAAAATAAAGTATGATACGAGAGACGGTATCTACCGAGGGGAACACTTTGCGGATACTCATCTTCTAAAAATACCCGACGATTTTAGAGGAGTCTTTTAAAGTTGCATTGACTTTTTTGGGGCGAGACTCACAGCTCAGGTCGCTGCGATGCCGCCAAGTGGAGGCTCTGGTGGACAGGTGATCGTGTCGCTTAGCAATCCATCCCAGCGCCGATTGGTCACAGTCGAGATATTCGACACGCGCAACTGGTGTCGATTGGGTGGCGGATGGCATTCGCAGCAGGCGCGAATTTGCAGGTTGGCGTGAACTCCAGCAGCAGACCTCTCGTCGTTCAATCGGCCAACTGACAGCCGGGAAGCATGAAGGCAATGGTTCAAGAAACGATGCATCAAGGCGTGGATTTTAACCGTCCGATTACTGCGTGAGCGATCTATAGCGTGATCACTATCCCCCGGCCCACAGGCCGCCGAGCGATGCGGCTTCACGGGCGAAATGAGACAAGGGTGCGGTGCAGTATCGTCCGGCATGCGAGCCATAAAGCGAGGCCACCGCCGACGAGGAGACGATGCATCCCGATATTACGGTGACGCGGTCGCCCCGGCGAGCCAACGCCACTCCGCGCAGTGGCCCAGCGCGCGCCCGACATCAGAAAGTGTACGGTTGATCCGATCACCCTGCGATCCCTCAACGCGTAGCCTCCTGTCTGAGGTTGTGAATCACAACACTTACCAAAAAACAACTTTAGGATGGGCCTTGTTRCAATGTTGTTCATTCTATTCGAGCGAACGATAGTAGGATGCTGCGAATTTCTGAGTTATAAATTGGACCATCGCCGGCGCGATGTGCAGTTGATCCTCGTTATAAGCTATGTTGCGGGGCGTATATGATGCCATTTCATAAGACGGATAATAATCGACATATTCGTAGCGGCGGTACAATTCTTCGGCTACCGCGCGTAAGACCGACTTGGACCCAGAGTTTGCAACAATTGCGTCTTGGCTCTTGAAAGTAGATCCGAATGGAACAGGCGAACTGTAATAATGAACTTCATTTCTGGGTCACATTCTTTCCGGATGAGACCGATTGTGTTGACCATCTCATTTAGTGCATCCTGAAAGCCGTAGTCTACGAACGCTAGTCTGTCCTTTAAACGTATAAGCCATTCACCCCCAGGGTGGGAGTTCATAGGCATACCAGTAGGTGTATAGATCCAAGTTTCGGTTAATCCGAGAGTAAGAAAAACGACTTTGGCATTCTTGAGCTCAGAGGTTGAGGCCGCGATCCGTCGCCGGTAATTACGTACGGTCTCGTAATCAGAATTTTTTAATCCCGCCGAATGTGGGTCAGTCCAAAGCGCTGCATTCAATTGAATAAGTCCCTCATCTGGGTATACTTCCCCGCAGAGGGCCGTCCGTATTTCGTGAGACATAGAATGAATCGTGTATTTGTTGAGCGCGCCTCGGTAAAGCTCTTGGTTAGGTTTATCGCTCTCCCAACTCTGAAAATGATGTCGTTCCACTCCGTGGCCTTTTGTGAGAATCGGAAGTCCTCGCTGGATCATGAAATTTTCAATTTCCCGCGCGAAACATGATCCCATTGTGAAAATGGGCCACTTTGGATCGAGCATGAACTTCGGTCGATGCGCTATGTCTAAAAATCCTCCTGCAGCAAGCCGATCTTTAGCAGTGACCCCAGTCGGTCCGTGAACCCAAGCTCGGTGGCTGTTCTCACGGGTAACTCTTAGTGCTGTCGCAGCATCATACTGGGTCATCTTATCTCCTACTCCTCAGTACGTTTCGAGCGAACCGATGGTCCGCCTCGCCGAGGAATGTCGTGCCTCGCCTGGAAAGATCACTCGAATCAAACTCAGCCCAAAACGCTGAATGTGCGAGTGCTATTGACTAAACCGATTCGAGGGAAGCATGCACAACTATCGAATGACCAACGCGGCAATGTTCACGTC
>NZ_JBFUHH010000168.1:0-4534 GCF_056402495.1 Microvirga sp. P4_A5
CAGGTTGGGTGCCGGGAGCCTGAGGCGGCTCCAGCAGATCGTCGTCGTCGAGGTCCGGGTTGTCCTCGATGGCAGCGGACGCGAGTTCGGTCCGCTCGTCCTGCGGCGAGAGGGGCGTTGCCGGGCGCTTCAGGGCTTCCTCGAGCTGCTTGGCCATATCCGAGAGAATCGCCGCATCGGGCGGGCCGCGCTCGCCTGCCAGGTCTTCACTCACCCGCACGGGTTCGGCCGGAAAGCTCGGAGGTGCCGGCGGGGGCATGACGGGGGCGGGCGCGACGGGCGGCGTCGGCGTCGGGCGGGACTGGAACATCGGCGGCATGTAGCTCGGGCGCTGTTCCGGCCGGACCGCCGGCGCCTCGGGCGGAGACCTGAAGCCCGAAACCGTGGGGGCTGCTCCAAACACCGGCGTCTCAGGCTTGAGAACGGGCTCGGGCCGTGGGGTTTCCGCCATGGCGGGAGGCGGGGGAGGCGGGGCCGCCTCCTCTTCCGCCGGTTCGTCGGTGGAGCGCCGCACGAAGGTGCCGAGCTGGGCTGCGAGCTGGGTCTCGATGGACGGCCTGCCGGGGGTCTCGACCTGCGGACGGGTCGGCTCGAACGCCGGTTCGAAACGATCCGCGCCCTGCTCGACGGCCGAGGCCGGAATGCGGGCGCCGGCCACGCGCACGATGTTGGTCTCGATCACCACGTCGTTGAGGCCGCCGATCAGCAACAGGTGCTCGACATTGTCCCGCCGCAGCAGAACGAGCTGCCGCTGGCGGTCGAGATCGTAGATGTCGACGACGCCGAGGCGGGGCTGACGGGCGCGCGCGCGGTCCTGGCCGTTCATCATGAGACGGCCGCCGGTCAGCTTGCGCAGAACCAGGCCAAACAATGCGACCAGGACGAGAATGATCGCGAAAGCGATGACGTACTGGGCCGCCCGTGACGCTTCGATACCAAATTGAGACAGCACGATGAACTCTCAAGCGTTGCGTAGGCCATTAGAGGCTACATTCCTGAACGGTTTTGTAACACATCGGTCGGCAAGGGAAGTCGCAAGGTTAATGGATGGTTAACAATGCCGACGGTTCGACGGGAGCTAACGCCCGTCCGCGGCTTCGGTTCGGAAACCCGGGCGCGCCTCATCGGGCTTTGACTTTCCGCAACGGCAATGATGGATTCGGACCGACCTCGCCGGCTGCCATCGGGCTTTCGGGGGACAACGAACCGCTCTTGCGCGCCCTTAGAGGTCAATCAATAAATTCTGTGTACTATGCGGCCGAAATGACCTCTCAGATTTCGGCGCAGGCTTCCGGCGGCGCACCACCTTCCTCAGGGATATCGAACTTTCATGGCTTATGAGGGCGACACGCCAACGGGCGAAACGATCGACCGCTCCGATCGGCCGGGCCATATCGGCCTTGTTCTGCTGCTCGCCGCCATTCTGGTGGGCGCCATCCTGAGCCTGCGCTATCTCGGAAGCGATCAGGCGCAGACCCTCATTCTGGGATTGCTCGCCTTCTTTGCCATGGCGGGGGTGTTCTTCCTCTTCGCCATCGCCATCGGCGTGATGCAGTTCGGCGGCAGGGCCGCCCGCAACGATATCACCAAACTCATGGCCGATACCTCGACCGATGGCCTGATCGTCATCGAGGACGATGGCGGCGTCGTCTATGCCAACAAGGCCTATCTCGATCTTGCCGGTTCGGCGGGCGGCGACATCCGGGCGGTGGAGCGCCTGTTCACCGGGGCGCCCGAGGTATCGGAGGCGATCTACCGCCTGGCGCAGGCGGCGCGCGAACACCGCACCGGCTCGGAAGAAATCCGCTTGTCGCCGTCTTTGGACGGTACGCAGGAATTCGGCTGGTATCGTGTGCGAGTCCGCGCCCTCCCGCGCCACGGTACGCAGGCAGCCCTGTGGACCATCGCCGATGTCACCCACGAGCGCGAGCGGCAGGAGAACGTCTTCCAGGAATTGCAGCACGCCATCGACTACCTCGATCACGCGCCGGCGGGCTTCGTCTCCATCGATCCCGCGGGCAACATCGTGTACCTGAATGCGACGCTGGCCTCGTGGCTCGATTACGATCTCGCGCAAGTCGGCTCCGGCGGCCTCAGCCTTGCCGACGTGGTGCCGCGAAACGTGGTGGCGATGATGACGTCCTTTTCGGGCGAGCCCGGAAGCGTGCGCACCGAAACCTTCGATCTCGACCTGCGCCGCCGCAACGGCCAGTTCCTGCCGGTGCGGCTCTATCATCGCATCGCCTTCGGCCAGGACGGTTCCATGGGGGCGTCGCGCACGCTCGTTCTCAACCGCTCGCCAGGACTCGATGTGGACGAGGGCCAGCGCGCGGCCGAGGTGCGCTTCGCGCGCTTCTTCAACAACACGCCGATCGCCATCGCGACCGTCAACCGCAACGGCCGCGTCCTGCAGGCCAATGCGCCGTTCACGCGCCTGTTCGGCACGCTCCCGCGCACCGGCGAAGGCGGCGAGGGTCCGCTCATCGCCGAGGCCTTCCGCGAGGGCGAGAGCGCCCAGGTGACGGCGGCGCTGAAATCCGCCGGCGAAAGTTTCGGCGATATACCGCCGCTCGAACTGCACACCGCCGGCGACAAGGGCGGCTCCGTGCGCGTGTGGGTGACGCCGGTGAACGACAATGCGGCGGATGGCGAGGCGGCAATCCTCTACGCCCTCGACACCACCGATTTCCGGAAGGTGGAAGAACAGCTCGCGCAGTCGCAGAAGATGAACGCGGTCGGCCAGCTCGCAGGCGGCGTGGCGCACGATTTCAACAACGTCCTTCAGGCGATCATCGGCTACAGCGACCTTCTGCTCGCCAATCACCGGCCGACCGATCCGTCCTTCCAGGACATCATGCAGATCAAGCAGAACGCCAACCGGGCCGCGAGCCTGGTGCGCCAGCTTCTCGCCTTCTCGCGCCGCCAGACGTTGCGGCCCGAGGTGCTCAACCTCAACGACCGGCTCTACGAATTGTCGATGCTCCTGAAGCGCCTGCTGGGCGAGCGCGTCGAGCTCGATCTCAGCCACGGCCGCGACCTTTGGTTCGTCAAGGCCGACGTCAACCAGTTCGAGCAGGTGGTGGTCAATCTCGCGGTGAATGCGCGCGACGCGATGCCCGACGGCGGCAAGCTCGTGATCCGCACCGGCAACGTGCCGGCGGCCGAGGCGGCGCGCCTTCACGTGAGCGGAATGCCCGCCGCCGATTACGTGGTGGTGGAGGTGTCGGATACCGGCACCGGCATGGATTCCAGCCTGCTCGAAAAGATTTTCGAGCCCTTCTTCACCACCAAGGAAATGGGCAAGGGCACGGGGCTCGGTCTCTCGACCGTGTTCGGCATCGTCAAGCAATCGGGCGGCTTCATCGACGTGGATTCTGAGGTCGGTCGCGGCACGATCTTCCGCATCTACATGCCCCGCCACATTCCCGAAGCCCATGAGATGCCGGAGGAGGCCAAGGCCGAGACCGTCAAGAAACCCGCCGCCGACATGACCGGCCAGGGCACCATCCTGCTGGTCGAGGACGAAGACCCCGTCCGCGCCGTCAATTCGCGGGCCTTGTCGGCGCGCGGCTACACGGTGCTGGAGGCGGCCTCCGGCGTCGAGGCGATGCAGATCATCGAGGCGCGGGGGTCGGCCGTCGATCTCGTGGTGTCCGATGTGGTGATGCCGGAGATGGACGGGCCGACCCTGCTCGGCGAATTGCGCAAGCTCTATCCGGACCTGAAGGTGATCTTCGTGTCGGGCTACGCCGAGGACGCCTTCCGCCGCAACCTGCCCGACGGCGAGGAATTCAACTTCCTGCCCAAGCCCTTCAGCCTGCGGCAATTGGTGGAAACGGTGAAGCAGGTGATCGGGGAGTAGCGGAGGGAGAGAACACTCGCCGCCCTTCGGGACGGCGAAGCCGGACTCCAACCCGTCACCAACGAATTTCGCCGGGCGGCAAATCGGGTCGGAAGTGCCGGGTCTTTACCCTCATTGGTCTCGGGTTCTCTTCCGCCCACTCGAAATCACCACGTGCCCCGACATCCATTCGAAATAATATCCACGAGAACAAAAAAAGAACTTGCGCATTGGAACAAACCGGGTACGTTTATCTCACAAACCCGCGTTGAGACTCAACCTCCCTCCGTGCCATAAGGATGCTCAGGTCATGTCGCAGTCGTCTCTGAGACTGGTGGAAAATTCATCGATGGATAAAGACAAGTCGAAAGCTCTGGATGCAGCGCTTTCTCAAATCGAGCGCTCGTTCGGCAAGGGCTCGATCATGCGGCTGGGCAAGAACCAGGCGATCGAGGAGATCGAGGTTGTCTCGACGGGCTCCCTGGGTCTCGATATCGCGCTCGGCGTCGGCGGGTTGCCCCGCGGTCGCGTGATCGAAATCTACGGGCCGGAATCGTCGGGCAAGACGACGCTGGCGCTGCATACCGTTGCGGAAGCTCAGAAGAAGGGCGGCGTTTGCGCCTTCGTGGATGCCGAGCACGCGCTCGACACCGCTTATGCCCGCAAGCTCGGCGTGGCGCTCGACGATCTCCT
>NZ_JBFUHH010000169.1:0-4215 GCF_056402495.1 Microvirga sp. P4_A5
GTCCGCGGTAACGGTTGCCGCGGCATTCGCCCGCCGAATTCCACCCAGAGCCAAAACGTCAGGAGACCCGGGAACTTCGGACACTGCGCAGCGTAGTCTCGGTGAAGCTTGTAGGCTTCGTGTGGTGTCAGTGATGCCAGAGGTTCGGAAAGCCGTAGATCATAAACTCAACCGTCTGCTCGCGGCGCTCGATCCCGCCGATTTTTCAAAAATCGAACCCTATCTCGAAGTCGTGGATCTCAAATCCGGGTCCGTCTTGTACGAGGCGGGCGAAACGGTGGTCGACGCCTACTTTCCCCATCAATGCGTGGTGTCCCTGGTCGCCGTCCTGTCCGACGGCGCCACGGCCGAAGTGGCCATGTTCGGGTGCGAGGGTGTCGTCGGCCTGATCAGCACGATGGTATCGCGCCAAACTTTCGGACGATATGTCGTCCAGGTGCCGGGCACCGCCTCCCGTCTTCCGCTGGCTCGTGCGCAGGAATTGTTCGACCAGAGCGAACCGAGCCGCATGCTTCTGCGCCGATACGGCGAAGCGTTGCTGGCCCAGACATTTCAAACGGTTGCCTGCACCGCGCTTCACGGAGTTGAAGAACGATGCAGCCGATCGATCTTGACGACGCAGGATCGGATCTCTCGCGATACGCTGCCGCTGACGCACGAATTTCTGTCGGAAATGCTCGGGGTCCAGCGGCCGACCGTCAGCCTCGTCACCCGAAAGCTGCAGGCCGCCGGCCTCATCCGGCAGGGACGCGGCGAGATCACCGTCCTCGACCGGGCCGGCCTCGAGCGGGTGAGTTGCGAATGCTATCGCACGATCCGTCGCAATTTCGAGAGGCTGCTGCCAGGGACCTATCAGGATCGCCAGTTCGAAGTGGTAGCGGTTCCTCCTTCGGAGATTCAGATCCGGCAAGGAAGATTTTAGGGGTCTATGTCATGTAATTGACAGACGTCGGGCGTAATCAAGAGGTATTATGCTCAAGCTCACTCAACATTATTGAGGACGTCCGCATGAACCGAGACGACGTGCACGGCTCTGGCGCGCCGGAATTGCCCCGGCCCCGCATGTATTCCCCATCGCTCCAACCCCTGCTCCAGTCGCTGATGTCGACGCTTGCCAACATGGATTTCGAATATGAGCGGGAACGCGAACAGATCTGCGTCGATCCGCGAGACGGAAGCCTGAAGCGCCGCGTCCTGCAAAAGCTTCATGAGCGACATGAGGAAAGGCGTCGCCCCTATGTCGATCAATTGACCTTGCTTCAGGACCGCATCAGCCAATCCATCACGTAAAGATTGCCTTCCAGAGGGTCTGACATGACGGATGAGGAAGTTGAAATTATCGCGCAGGAACTCGCCAAAATCGGCGGCACGTCATGGTATCCCGGCCGCGAGCCGGGCGCCATCCTGAGGCCCGTGACCGATCGGTACCGCGATCAGGCCCGGATCATAATCCGCACCTTCGACCATCTCCGCCACAACAGCTTGCGGGAACCGATCAGACCGGTGAACGAGCCGTCCTCCTGTCTCAGGGCGGGTTGATGCGATAGGTCTGGTGACAGGCGTTGCAATTCGCCCCGACCTGCTGAAAATTCGCCTGGAATGACGCGAGGTCCGTGGTTGATGGCGCGGCTTGGCCGGCGTCTTTCACGATTTTCGCCACGGCCGTTCGGAAGCCCGGCATGTCTTCCCAGATTCGCGGTGCCGCCTTGGTGTCGCCACCAGTACGGCTCTCGTCGGGAAACAACCCGGGAAAACGCTCCATCCTCTCGACGATGCCGGCAAAAACCTCCCGCGCCTTCGCCGGATCGAACGGAACCTCCCCCCGCACCATCTGGGTGGACAATCGCGCCGCCGCGCCATTGGCCTTCATCAATTCCCTGCGCTGCGCGATCACATCGGTTTGGGCAGCCGCCCCGGCGGCGATCACAAGGCCCAACGCCACACCTACCACCCGCTTCATGCCGGCCTCCTGTGCTGACCCCCTGACAACTCGTCACAGGCCGCTCGGGTTGCCACCTTGGCCGATCACGGAAGCGTGGCCGGGCGGCCGGGTTTCAGGATTTCAGCCGGTAGCCGGTCCTGAAGATCCACCAAACGGCGACGAGGCAGAGCGACAGGAACGCCAGCGTCATCGTGAGGCTGATGCCGATGCTCACATCGGACACCCCATAGAAACTCCACCGGAAACCGCTGATCAGGTAGACGACGGGGTTGAACAGCGTGATCGCCCGCCATACCGGCGGCAGCATGTCGATCGAATAAAAGCTGCCGCCCAGGAAGGTCAGCGGAGTGACGATCAGCAAGGGCACCAGCTGCAGTTTCTCGAAGCCGTCCGCCCAGATGCCGATGATGAAACCGAACAAGCTGAAGGTGACGGCGGTGAGAAGGAGGAAGCCCAGCATCCAGACCGGATGTTCGATCCGCAGGGGCACGAACAATGAAGCCGTCGCCAGAATGATCAACCCGAGGATCACGGATTTCGTCGCGGCCGCCCCCACATAGCCGGTGACGATCTCCACGAACGAGACCGGCGCCGACAGGACCTCGTAGATCGTGCCGGTGAAGCGTGGAAAATAGATCGCGAACGATGCGTTCGAAATGCTCTGCGTGAGCAGGGTCAGCATGATGAGGCCGGGCACGATGAAGGCGCCGTAACTCACCCCGTCGATATCGGCCATGCGCGAGCCGATGGCCGATCCGAAGACCACGAAATAGAGCGACGTGGAGAGCACGGGCGAGACGACGCTCTGCAGCAGCGTGCGGCCGGCGCGCGCCATCTCGAATCTGTAGATCGCCCGAATGGCGTGGAAATTCATCGATCGTCCTTCACGAGGCTGACGAAAATATCTTCCAGCGAACTCTGTTCCGTTCGCAGGTCCTTGAAGGCGATATCCTCGCGGGCGAGATCCTGAAGCAGCGCGGTGATGCCGCTGTCTTCCACCGCCGCGTCATAGCTGTAGACGAGTTCGGTCCGATCTTCCGACAAGGTCAGGTGATAAGGCAGAAGGGCTTCGGGAATGCGCGCGAGCGGCATCGGCAGTTGCACCGTCAGGACCTTCTTTCCCAGCCGGCGCATCAGTTCGGTCTTCTCCTCGACGAGGATCAGCTCGCCCCGGCTGATGACCCCGATGCGGTCCGCCATCTCCTCGGCCTCTTCGAGATAATGCGTGGTCAGGATGATGGTGACGCCGGAATCGCGAAGGGCGCGGACGACCTCCCACATGTCCCGTCGCAATTCCACGTCGACGCCGGCGGTCGGCTCGTCGAGGAAGAGGATCTGCGGCTCGTGCGACAGGGCCTTGGCGATCAGCACCCGGCGTTTCATGCCGCCGGACAGCGTCATGAGCTTGCTGTCGCGTTTGTCCCAAAGCGACAGGTCCCGCAGGATTTTCTCGATATAGACAGGGTCCGCGGGCTTGCCGAAGAGACCCCGGCTGAAACTCACCGTCGCCCAGACGGTCTCGAACGCATCCGCCGTCAGCTCCTGCGGCACGAGGCCGATCAGGGTCCGCGCCGCGCGGTAATCCCTCACGATGTCGTGACCGTCCGCCCGGACCGTCCCGGCGGTGGGGTTCACCAGACCGCAGATGATGCTGATCAGCGTCGTCTTGCCCGCACCGTTCGGTCCGAGCAGCGCGAAGATTTCACCCCGCCGGATCTCGAGATCGATGGATTTCAGGGCAATGAAACCCGACGCATAGGTCTTCGAGAGCTGCGAGACGGAGATGACGGGGGGCATACGCGATTCGATCAATCAGATGACGCTGGGGTGAAGTACCTAATCGGTTTTGCCCACGTTGCAAAGTTGCAGGGTTGGCCGAGGTCTAATCCGGCAGGCCGGCCCGCCGCAAACCCTCGCCGAAGCGCCCGAGATATTCGGGACTTGCCGGGATGATGCCGAGGAGCTGAGTCACGCTGACATCGGGAAAGGCCTCCCGCAATATCGCGACCGAGGCCCTCGCCCGATCGAGCCGCCCCGCCTGCGCGGCGGCGGCCGCGAGGATGCGGTGAGCCCAGATGGCGGCAGGTTGCTCGATAAGGCCGCGTTCCGCCCACTCCGCCGCCTGTTCATAGCGACCAGCCTGGAAATGCGCCGCGCCGATCCCGATCAGCGCATTGAACCGCATCGGATCGAGGGGCGTGAGCCGGAGGCAGCGCTGGAAGTGGTCGATCGCCACGTCCCCCTTGTCGAGATAGACGTGCAGCCAGCCGCTG
>NZ_JBFUHH010000170.1:0-4070 GCF_056402495.1 Microvirga sp. P4_A5
GGCTCCACCAGCGGCGTCAGGTCTCGCATCAACTCGCGGACCTCCCGACCGGCGATGCGGTATTTTTCCATGTCGGGCTTCATCACCACCGCGTGCGGGCAGGCATCGAGCGCCTTGAACATCGGCATGGCGGAGCGCACGCCGAAGGTGCGCGCCACGTAGCAGCAGGTCGACACCACGCCGCGCTTGCCGCCGCCGATGATCACCGGCTTGTCGGCAAGCTCCGGGTTGTCGCGCTTTTCGACGGCGGCGAAGAAGGCGTCGCAATCCACATGGGCGATGGCGAGGGTATCGCGCTCCCTGTGCCGGAGCAGGCGAGGGGAACCGCAGATTCCACAACGCGAGACCGTCTCGCTTGTCGCGAAGGTCAGGCAGTCCCGGCACAGGGGGGCGTCGGTCACGGCCGTCGCTCTACTCGAATTCGGACGGTGACAGCGCCAGATGAGCGCCCATGAGTTGTTCGGGCTTCACATTCAGTTCGGTCGCCAGCGCCACGAGAAGCCCCTCGTCCGACACCACATAATCCAGAATGCCGGCGAAGAATCGGGGCGAGGCCGCCGCCTCGCGGATCGTCTCCGGGCGCAGGCCCGAGATTGCCAGGAAGCGGCTCATCCGCTCCTCGTCCCCCGTGATGGCCGAAAATGCAGCCATCGCCATGGCTTCCGCGGCGTCGGTGGTAATTTTTTGAGGCAGTGCATACATTTTCACGAAAGGATTCTCATTTCGTCAATAAGTTCGAAACTAGGGTCATCATCGGATGAATATGTGGGCCGGTGAAGTCGATATTTTGGCCCCGTGTTTTTTGTTTTAACGCATGATCTTACGACGAAGAGCTATCTCCTTCGCCTGATCGTGCCCTGGGATCGCGGCAATGAAAAAGACCGTGCTCATCGTTGAGGACAACGAGCTCAACATGAAGCTCTTCAACGACCTCCTCGAAGCACATGGCTATGCGACCCTCAAGACCGGTCATGGCATCGAGGCCATGGAGCTTGCGCGCGCCCACAAGCCGGACCTGATCCTCATGGATATTCAGCTTCCCGAGGTGTCGGGGCTGGAGGTGACGCGCTGGCTGAAGGCCGACGACGAGCTCAAATCCATCCCCGTCATCGCCATCACGGCCTTCGCCATGAAGGGCGACGAGGAGCGCATCCGCGAGGGCGGCTGCGAGGCCTATCTGTCGAAGCCTATCTCGGTCGCCAAGTTCATCGCCACGGTGAAGACCTATCTGGAAGCGGACCAGGCCGCTACGTAAGGCCGGCGGGTATCGGCGAAGGCGGGCTCAGGCTCGGCGCCGAGACATCGCGATTCGGCCGCTTGCCTTTGGGCGCGCACCTGATAGCGTGCGGGTGACATTACAGAATATCGGGATATCGGGCCTTGTTTTGTCCGATGTTTCTTTTATGTTCACCCGACACGCCCCGGCTTTCGGGGCCGCCATGCCTCACGGATGCTCAGGTCCGCCGCATCTCCTGGGAATTCGTAGGCTCGGCCGCGCTGGGGACGATCGTTGCCTCTACAACATCGTCCCCAGCCGGCCACCTTGAAACTCCCATGAGCCGGCCTGTTTGCCTCGATTTGACCGGACCCGCGTCGTGCCGGCGGTTTACGCGACCTGGGTCGGTTCCGGACGGTGGCCAATCGTTCGGCTGACAAGGTCCTCGATGAGGCAAGACGCGTGAACACCCAGACCCCGCAGGATCCAGCCTATCAAACTCGCGTTCAGGCGAGCTTCGACAAACAGGGGCTGATGACGACCCTCGGGGCCTCGATTGTGAAGATCGCGCCGGGAGCGGTGGAGATCGCGCTGGGGAAGAAGCCGTCCGTCACGCAACAGCACGGTTTCATTCACGCGGGCGCGCTTGCTGCGATCGCGGACACGGCGGCGGGCTATGCGGCGCTCACGCTCATGCCGCCCGGAGCCGGGGTGCTGACCACCGAATTCAAGATCAATCTCGTGGCCCCCGCCACCGGAGACCGTGTCATCGCCCGGGGCCGCGTCGTCAAGGCCGGGCGGACGCTCACGCTGGCGCAGACGGAGATCGTCAGCGAAACCGCCGGTGAGGAGAAGCTCGTGGCACTTCTCACCGCGACCCTGATGCGAATCGAAGCGCGGGACGGGGTGTCGGATTGAAGCTGCGTCCACGGCAATAAAAAACCGCCTCGCGAGGGAGGCGGTTTTCGTAAAGACGTCAAAGAGATCGGGCGAAACCGATTACTTGATCTTGTATCAAGTGATTATGTTTTTCATGCCGTCTCTCATCGTTTCAAATCCTTGATATTCAACAAGTTATGCGATCAGGCGGTTGCGCTTGGTTGCAGCCAGTGCCATTCTTCTGTTACCCATACGTTACCCAGAAATGTGTTCGATTCAACAATGCGTCGGTTCTGATGACTGCGAGATCCCTTACGGACGTCGAGGTTCGATCCCTTCGTTCTGCTTCCGATCAGCGACTCGAAATCTTCGACGCGAAGGCGCGCGGCCTGTGTCTGCGCGTGACCTCCGGCAAGAAATCGTGGAGCTTTCTCTATCGACCCAAGGGAAGTCCAAAGCTTCGTCGCTACACAATCGGAGACTATCCCGCCTGGTCTCTGGCGGCTGCTCGTGAGAAGGCGATGTCGTTAAGGCAGCGAGTCCAAGACGGGGGAGATCCCGTTGTTGAGGCTAAAATCAGGCGAGATTGCTTGACCGTCGCTGGCCTTGTTGACCGGTTCATCGAACGCTATGCGAAGGCGAAGTTGCGGTCATGGCGGGACTACGAGGCGGTGCTCAAGCGTGAAGTAGTTCCAGCGTTGGGTGAGAGAGCGGCTGCGGAACTCACGCGGGCAGAGGTCGCAAATCTTATCGACAAAGTCGCGGAACGAGCTCCGGTTCTGGCGAATCGGCTCCAAAGTACGATTTCCTCGGTGTATTCGTGGGCGTTATCGGAAGGTCTGGTTTCGACAAATCCCGTAAAGGGACTCCGGAAGCGGACGGAAGAGGTCGCCAAGAATCGGATCCTCAGCGATGAGGAGATCCGACGTTTCTGGCAGGCGACCGAAGGGGCATCACCAGCCTTCCGGGATGCGCTCCGATTGATTCTCTTGACGGGCCAACGGCCGGGGGAGTGCGCGGGTATACGAGCGGAGGAAGTGGATCTCGCCGCGGGAGTATGGACGATCCCCTCGAGTCGAAGCAAAAACAAGATTGAACACTCGGTTCCGCTGGTAGGGGAGGCGTTGCAGGTCGTCGAACGTCTGATGGAGCGCAAGAAGGCTGGCCACCTGATAATCACGCCTCGCGGCAAAGAACTCAGTTCCCAAAATCTTGCCAAGGCCATGGAGGCGCTGCGGGACGGGCTATTTAGCTCGACCGTCACCGCTCATGATTTACGCCGCACGGCAGCAACCATTATGGGCCGTCTTGACCTCGACCAAATGTTGATCGCGAGAGTGTTGAATCACGCCTCGACAACGAAGGCGACCGTTACCGGCTCAGTCTATGACCAGCATACATATGTCCCTCAGAAGAAAAGAGCCCTTGAGGCCCTGGGTGCGGAACTCGCCCACATTATCGCCAGCACGGCATCTCCAGACAACGTGATCCGGCTGAACCGAGAGCGTTGAAATGATCCCTGATCTGGTTCCTGACGATTATTGGCACTCGCTTCTCTCCCGCGCCGACCCGGTGTTGGATCCGGAAAGCGAAAGGGCGTTGGCAGCTCGCAAGCTCGTCAATCATATGCTGTGGGTGGCATCTGGCCACAGAGACGGTCCCAAAGATCCTCTGCGAAGCTTCTCCGCTTACGCGGCCGCCGGTGAGAATTTCATTGCGGGCATGCGCGCATTGGATGAGTTTCGAGTGGTGATGGGTACCGAGGCTGACTATTGGCTTGGTCAACGCCCCGGGAAGAACGTCGAGCCCCTGTTCAACGATGACATGGCCAAAATGATCGAGAATTACTGCAAGGTGTTTCGAAGAACTGAACAGTATATTGAAAGCGGTGATTACGAAAAACCGGGTCCCAATAGTAAGCCGTGGTTGCATTACTGCGTATCACGTCTCCATGGCGTCTGGTGCGATGAACTGC
>NZ_JBFUHH010000171.1:0-3857 GCF_056402495.1 Microvirga sp. P4_A5
GGCCTCGAGGGGGCCGATCGCCACTGCCAGAGCCTCGCGCAGGCAGCAGGCGCAACCGGCAAGACCTGGCGGGCGTATCTGTCGACCCAAGGGGTCGGCGGCGCGACCGCGGTCAATGCCCGCGACCGGATCGGCAAGGGGCCATGGCAAAATGCCAAGGGCATCGTCATCGCCAAGGATGTGGCGGAACTCCACGGGACCAACGCCATCAGCAAACAGACCGCGCTGACCGAAGGCGGCGCCATGGTGAACGGTCGCGGCGACACGCCCAACACGCACGACATCCTGACCGGGTCGCAACCGGACGGCACGGCGTTCACCGGGGCGCAGGATCAAACCTGTGGAAACTGGACGAAGAGCGGCACTGAAGGCACCGTCATGTTGGGCCACCATGACCGCATGGGGCTTGACGAACAACCGCCCGCGAAATCCTGGAACTCGTCGCATCCCTCGCGGGGCGGCTGCAGTCAGGACGCCCTCAAGGGCACAGGCGGAGCCGGTCTGTTCTATTGCTTTGCCGCGAATTGAAGCGGCCCGCATGAGACGATCGTCCCGCCTTGGTAAGCGGGACGACTTTTTGTTGTCGCGTCACTGCATCGTCGGCAGAATGGCCTCGATTTCTTTGCGTCGCGGCTCCAGGAAGTTCGGTAGCCGCAGGGATTGGCCGAGCAATTCCGCCGGTTCGTCCACGGCAAAACCCGGATCGTCCGTGGCGATCTCGAACAGCAATCCTCCGGGCTCGCGGAAATAGACGGCGCGGAAATAGTCGCGGTTCTTCTGCTCCGTCGCGGTGATGCGATGGTTGCGCAGAAGCCTTTCGACCATGTCCGCCTGCGCCTCGTCGTTTGCCGCCCGAAACGCCACATGGTGCACCGTCCCGGCGCCGGGTCGTCCGGACAGGAAACCACCGGCCTCGCGCACATCGACGATTCCGCCGAGCGCGCTGCCATCCGACCGAAAGCGGATGATCGAGCCTTCCCGGCCGATTTCCCGAAAGCCGAGCACATCGCTGAGGATCGCGCCGGTCGGCGCTGCCTCCGCTACGAGCAGCGAGACGCTGTGGAGGCCGCGAATGGCGTGCTCCGAGGGGATCTCGGACCCCGACCAGCCGGGCTCGCCCTCGATCCCCGGCACGGCCACGAGCGCCAGTCGCGTGCCGTCCGGGTCCTTGAACGCGATGACCGTTTCGCCGAAGCGTCTCACCGGCGCCTCATGGGGAACGCCGCGCTCGATGAAACGATGCGTCCAGAATCCCACCGCCCCTTGCGGGATGCGAAACAGTGTTTCCTGCGTCTCCCCGACGCCCACACGGCCGGCGGCGGCGTGTGCCCACGGAAAGAACGTCAGGATCGTGCCGGGCTGTCCTACTTCATCCCCGTAATAGAGATGATAGGTGCTCGGATCGTCGAAATTGACTGTCTTCTTGACGAGACGCAGCCCAAGGGCCTGCGTGTAGAAATGGAGATTGCGGTGGGCCGGTCCTGCGATGGCGGTCACATGATGAATGCCGTTCGGCATGACGAAACTCCTTGGCGGATGGGAAGCTCCGCGCTTCGAGCCTCAAGATAGGTGGATATTGCCTCAGCGCCATGGGAGCTTGCTTGCATCCGCGCAAAACCGCAGCCGCATTGCACAGCATCGCGCCGGCGTCCCCTCGACACCATCCTGTGACGTTCTGGTGTTTCCCGATGATCGTATTTGTCGAGATCGACGCTTTGCGCTTCAATCACGTGGCGTCCGTGGCCACGGCATGCGCGTTTTGCAAGACTGGAATTCGCTGCCGCACCGCGCCGCGGGGCGCCGGGCAATCGAGTGAACGTTCGCGTTTCAACCCCATCACGGAAGGAAGCCAACGCATGAGTATCTTCACCACTCGGGACGGGACCGAAATCTACTACAAGGACTGGGGCAGCGGAGAACCGGTCGTCTTCAGCCATGGCTGGCCCCTCAGCTCCGACAGCTGGGAGGCCCAGATGCTTCATCTGTCGACAAACGGCTTTCGCGCGATCGCCCACGACCGGCGAGGACACGGACGATCGAGCCAGCCATCGCACGGAAACGACATGGACACCTACGCCGACGATCTCGCGGCGCTGCTGGAAAAGCTCGATCTCGAGGGTGTGATCCTGATCGGCTTTTCAACCGGCGGCGGCGAGGTGGCGCGTTTCATCGGCCGGCATGGAACGAAGCGTCTGGCGAAGGCGGCGCTCATCTCCGCCGTGCCCCCTCTCATGCTCAAGACCGATGCCAATCCGGAGGGTCTTCCGCTATCGGTGTTCGATGACATCCGCGCGGGCGTCATCGCCGACCGGTCTCAATTCTATCAGGATCTGAGCGCCGCGTTCTTCAACGCCAATCGCCCGGACAACAAGGCGACGAAAGGAATGCGGGATTCGTTCTGGCTGCAGGGGATGCAATCGGGCCACAGGAACCAGCTCGAATGCATCAAGGCTTTCTCGGAAACGGACTTCACCGAGGATCTCAAGAAGTTCGACATTCCAACTCTGATCGTCCATGGCGACGACGACCAGATCGTTCCCATTGTGGCGGCAGCCCACAAGTCGTCCAAGCTGGTGAAGAACGCCACGCTGAAGATCTATCCCGGCGCACCGCACGGCCTGACGGATACGCACAAGCAGCAGCTCAATGGGGACCTGCTGGCTTTTGCGAAGTCCTGAACAAAAAAAGGCCGCCGCAGCCCGTTATGCTGCGACAGCCTGAATTTACCCGGCGCTCCATCGAGCGCCGCTCGCGAGTCGATCAGACGATGAAGAAGTCGGCCGACGAGAGCGCCGGCGCGCCTTTCAGCGTGGCAATGTGAATTGCTTTTCCTGCGCCAGAGCCGTCCGCATCGTAGTAGAGCGCTCCGGTCGTTCCGTCGTATACGATGTGATCGTTGGACGACGCCGCCGCCCCGAAGCTGAAGTCGGATGATTTCAACTGTCCCTTGGACAACGCCCTGAAGTGGGCGCTCTGCAGTTCAACCCTGTCCGAACTCGCATCGAAATCAGTGATCGTGTCGCAGCTCTTCGCGCTGACTGTCCCCTTCAGAGCGAAAGTATCCGAGCCCTCTCCGCCGCTCAGAATGTCCTTGCCGCTGCCGCCGACGAGCCTGTCGTTGCCTTTGCCGCCGAGCATGACGTCATTGCCGGTGCTGCCGTACAGAACATCGTGACCGGTACCGCCCTCAAGGCGATCATGCCCCGAACGTCCGGACAGAACGTCGCTGCTGGAACCGCCGAAGAGGCGATCGCCGCTTGTGCCACCGTCGAGAAAGTCCTTCCCGCCGCCACCTTGCAACTCATCCTTGCCGGCATAGCCGTAAATGGAGTCGTTTCCTGCGCCGCCCGAGAGGTTGTCGCTTCCATTACTCCCGAAGAGGGCGTCAGTGGAAGTGCTCCCGGCCGCTTTGCTGCTTGCAGGAGCCGCGGTGGCCTGCATCGCTGCCGTCGGGGCGAAGGCGCCGGCACCTGTCTTGATGACGAGGTCCTTGTAGTTCACCGCCGTCGTTTCCGACGCGGTCGAACGATACACGCCTTCCTTCCAGTAGGTCTGGGTCTGGTTGGTGTAGCCGAGCGCGCCGTGATAATCGACGATCTTCACGCCATCGCGAAAGATCTGTGCGCTGCCGTTGCCATAGGGATCGAACTTGATGTTCATCTTCATCGTGTACCAATGGCCGCGCACGATGTCCTGGCTGTCGCTGTAGATGTCGCGATAGATCGGGTTGCCGGTCGAGCCGGAATTGCCCGAGATCTTCATCTTGTCGTTGCCGTTGAACTTGATTTCGATCGGCGGCGACATGTTCATGGCCGAGTGAAGCTGGCCCATCACCATCCACTTGGCGGTGTTCTTGG
>NZ_JBFUHH010000172.1:0-3792 GCF_056402495.1 Microvirga sp. P4_A5
GGTCAAGACCGCAACCGGCACTTGGACCGCCACGACCGCCGCACAGGCGGACCTGGAAGACGGCACCTATCAGTTCCGCGCCGTCGTCGCCGACGCCGCCGGCAACCTCTCCCATTCGAACGAGATCGCGGTGACGGTCGACACGGCGGCTCCCACGGTCGCCGTCGCCATGGCGGCGCCGAGCGCAAACGGCACCTCGACGGTGACCTTGACGTTCAGCGAACCGATCGAAAATTTTATCTCCAGCGATCTCCAGGTGATTGGCGGAAGCGTGACGGATCTCGCAGCAGATGCGAGTGGCCACATCTTCACCGGCACATTCACGCCGGCCGCCAACTTCGATGGGCTTGCATCCGTGACTGTCATGGCCGGGAGCTATACGGATGCCGCCGGCAATGCCGGGCTCGCGGGTACCAAGACCCTCGAGGTCGACACCAAAGCGCCAACCGTCGACGTCTTCCTCGACTCGTTCGTCGGGAGACAAGCGGTGTTGACGTTCAACTTCAGCGAAGGGGTGAATCCGGGGAGCTTCACGGCGGATGACGTGATTGTCGGCGGAGCGACCATCATGTCCCCGACGCTTGGTAACGGCACATCACACTCGGCTCTCCTGCAGGCCGCGCTGAGCTCCAGTGGGACGATTTCGGTTGCCGTGAAGAACGGAAGCTACACGGATAACGGCGGGAATGCCGGCACCGGCATTTTCGAAACCTTCAATGTCACCACATTCGCCGCCACCGGCAGTGCGGATTGGCTCCTCGGCACAAGTGGCAAGAACGTGCTGAAAGGCGGCGCTGGCGATGACATCATCCGCGGCGGACGCGGCAGCGACGTGATCGTCGGCGGCGCCGGCAAAGATCTGCTCGACCTTTCGGACGGCGCACGAGGGATCACGATCACCCTGTCACAGGCCAATAAGGCGTACACTCTCTTTGATGGCCGCAAGGCCGGTCTGGGGGTCGATAAGTACCGCGACATGGAAGGCGTCGTCGGGAGCAAGTTCAAGGACGTGATCTCAGGCTCGGCGAAAGGCGATATCCTGGCCGGACTCGGTGGGAACGACATCCTTCGCGGTGGCGGCGGCAACGACGTTTTCGTCTTCGAGGCCACGGGAGGGCGCGACCGCATCCAAGACTTTGGAGACAAAGCCCGCAACCAGGACACGCTTGACCTCAAATATTTCGACTTCGACGTGACGAGGGACACCTTCACCGCGTGGAAGGCCAGCCATGTCAAGCAAGTGGGCGCGAGCGTAGTCATCGACATCGACGCCGCAAACTCGGTCAAGCTCATGAATGTCAAGGCGAAGGCTGTCGGCTTCGACGATTTCCTGTTCTGATTAGACCCAGTTTGCACCTGCAAAGCCACGTAACTCGCCAAGCAGCCGGTTTCTTGTTGCACCAACTTGCACCGGCTGCCCGTGTCGCGTTTACGCTGCTCACCTCGCCGTCCGATTGCGCCGTCTCTCATCCCGGGAGAGCGGCATGACCGGAAAGGGGGCGCGCCGACGCGCTGTCGGCCGCGGGCCCGTCGCGAAATTTAATCGAAAGCTGCATTCTAAGCCGACCATGGCAAAGCGAAGCTTGGTCTTTGTCGCCTTCTTGCCAGTGGCCCGATCAGCGCGCAGACTGGGCTGTTCTATCGCTGAGGCTGCGGGGACATCTCTTGAAACTGTTCCGCGATCCGCTGTTCCACTTCCTCATCGCCGGCGCCCTTCTGTTCGGCGCCCACGAGTGGTGGGCGCGCGGCAGCCGGAACACGCCGACCGAGGCGTCTGTCACGATCGGTCCGGGGGAAGTCCGATGGCTGCGCGAAACCTTCGCAAGTCAGTGGCGTCGGGAGCCCACGAGCGCGGAGATGTCCAATCTCCTGGCGACGCTCGTCAACGAGGATTTGCTCGCCCGCGAGGCCCGCGCGCTGGGCCTCGACCGGGATGACACGATCGTGCGGCGGCGGCTGGCGCAAAAGCTCACCTTCCTCATCGAGGATACGACCGGCATTGCCGATCCCGGAGAGGACGAACTCCGGCGCTTCTTTGCGACTCGCGCCGAGCGCTATCGCACCGAGAACCATGTGTCGTTCAGGCATATTTTTTTCAGCCCTGGCCGGCGCCAGGACGCCTCGGCTGACGCTGGCGTAGCGCTGTCGGTGATGGCAGCGAACGGGGGTGCGACGCCGCCCGAAGGCGATCTCCTGCCACTCGAACAGGAATATGTCGGCATTGATCCTCAGGCGGTTTCGAGCCTGTTCGGTCCCGACTTTGCGCGGACGGTATTCGAGCTAACACCCGGATCATGGAGTGGTCCTGTCAAATCGGGCTACGGAATCCATCTCGTGTTGGTACTCAGGAGGGAGCAAGGCGAGCCGCGTCCGTTCGAGGAAGTCCGCAATACTGTCATGGATGACTGGCGCAGATGGAAGGCCGTCGAGACGAACGAGGCGTTTCTAGCGAAGCTGCGGAACAAGTACGGCGTGGTCGTCGACCCGGATGCAAAGCTCCTTCTCGAGCAGGAAACGAAAAGGCAGGCGACACGATGACGGTCGCCGGGGCGCTCTCCCGACTTGCGGTAAGCATGCTGGCGCTCGCGGCTTTCATCGGTGGGATAGTCGCATTGACTCCATCGATCGCTTTCGCGCACGAGGTAAGGCCGGCTTATCTTGAGCTAACCGAGCAGGCACCCGGCTCTTTCGACGTGCTGTTCAAGATCCCGATGATCGGCGACCGGCGGCTGGCGCTGAGCGTCGAGTTTTCCGATGAGGTCGAAACACCGACACCGATCGTCTCTCGCACGACGGACGGTGCCATGGTTCAGACCTGGCGGGTGCATGCCAAAAACAGGCTTGCCGACGTGGGAGTGCAGATCATCGGGCTGCAAAATACCGTTTCGGATGCGCTTCTCCGCGTTCAGTTCGTTGATGGGCGGTCCTTCGTCCGGCGCCTGACACCCGCAGTGCCGCAGGCGACTATCCCGGCGGAGCAGAGCAGTTCCGGCGTGGCCGCGACCTATCTGTGGCTGGGGGTCGAACACATTCTTCTCGGATACGACCATCTGCTCTTCGTGCTCGGCCTCGTTCTGCTCGCGGCCCACATGCGGCAGCTTGTGCTGGCGATCACGGCCTTTACTGCCGCACACAGCATCACGCTGGCGGCCGCTGTCCTCGGCGTCGTTCATGTTCCACCAAAACCCGTGGAGGCGATGATCGCCCTATCCATTGCGTTCGTGGCGCAGGAGATCATCCGCGCACGACAGGGCAAAATCAGCATCGCCACCAGCTTTCCTTGGGTCGTGGCGTTCGCATTCGGGCTGTTGCACGGTTTTGGCTTCGCGGGCGCGTTGAGCGAAATCGGGATTCCTGAAGGGCATATCCCGTTGGCGCTGCTGTTTTTCAATCTCGGCGTCGAAGCCGGCCAAGTGTTGTTCGTTGGGGCGGTTTTAGCCTCGTGGACGCTTGTTCGGCACCTCCGGCTGCCTTTGCCGCGCTGGGCAGCGTCGGCGCCGGCCTATGCCATCGGCAGCTTGGCGATGTTCTGGATGATCCAGCGCGTTTCTATGTTCTAGCACCCAAGGGGAACCAAGATGCAACGATCACGTATCGACAGTTTGCTGGCCGGCGTCGCCAGCCTCGCGCTCACCCTTCCCGCCGTTGCGCAAGGAACCGCCGCCAGCGATGTCGGAACTCTCGACCGAGCCGCCGCCGAAAAACTCTTTAGCACGACGCGACCCTACTCACCCTACGCAGGCCGCAGCTTCCCCACCCGGCCGCTCTTCGGTGACACCCACCTTCACACAT
>NZ_JBFUHH010000173.1:0-3735 GCF_056402495.1 Microvirga sp. P4_A5
GATATAGACTCACTACTTAGATTAGTGCCTGAGACCGAGAACGTAAGAAGTGACTAGAATTCTGATTGTGAATCACAAGAATGATTGTTGGGCCGGCGCCAAGCCGGACCCTCACCAACGTTGCAGTTTATCTTCTCACACGCGGAGTTGGTGATTGTCACTCCCGCCACATCGCACTTTCCGGTTTAACGTTCTCGGGAGCGGGACGGCTTGAGCCGCCCGCACGGAAGCCGATGCGACATTCCTCATACGTCGTGCCGTTAACGAGTGTGGCGCGACGATAACGATTCACCCATCCCGCATTGAATCCAGCGTGCGCGACATCGACTAGTCTGGCTCAGGTGTGCGCGACAGAAAGCGCCTGCGGCCGCGATTCCAGTGCGTTCAAACGTTCGAGGATTGTTCTGGGGAAGCGGGACCTAGTGCTGTGAGGTTTCAATCTGTGGCTCTAGGCGCGATCGGATCCAGACCACGCATTTCACCGGGGGATCGGTCGTGAGCGCCTCAGGCGCGTCTGCGTTGGACAGGCTGAGCCTGTTGAGATCGTTGCGCTGGTTTGGGTGGAAGAGCCCAAGTTCATATCGAGCCGGGGTGCACGCGTGAAGGATGTGCGCATAAATCGATTTCTGTTCTTCAGGACGAGCAAACTCGATCCGTGGCTAGGTGACTACGTCAGTGGGCTCAAATCAGGCTGTGTGACTTTGCAATGCGGGAATGTGATGCACGCGAATCGCAGGGACCGTATCAGCGACCAAGCTGCGGCGGCGCGCCCGTCGCCCCCGCCATATCGCAAATTTTTTTCGCCTATGTGGGGTTCGTCTGCCAACGTTTCTCGAAAATGTTACCCGGTGCGATGAGAAGCAACTCGAAGCAACTCGTCTGCGTATTTCTTGGGTCCCCGCGACATCTTCTTGTTGACTTCTTGGAAGAGTGCGCCACCGTGATGTCCAGCGCCGTCGCTGTTCGCGGAGTACCGGATGTCACTCCTCCTGAAGTTGCCCGTTGTTGCCCGTGAGCTTTCCGTCGGGCGAACGACACTTTGTGCACTGATCCGGGACGGCAAGTTGCCCGTCCGAAAGATCGGTCGATCGACGAGGGTTCACCGCGCTGATCTCGAACAGTTTGCAGCCCGGCTCCCAACAACGGCCGCCGGTCGCGAGGGGCGGTGATGAGCAACCTCAGGCACTCCGACGCCCACCTGGAGCGCATTGCTTTTGGTGCTCTCTCCCGGGCGAATGCGGCCGGCGATCAGCGGGTGGTCGCTGAGGTCCCGCCGACCGTCGCAGCGCCTCCGCCGGACGCAGCAATCAGTGTATCCGCCTTCCCGTCTGTCTTTGCGCCAGTGCCTGCACCTCCTGCGTCGGCGTCTCCGCCGGTGCCGACCCCCGCGCCGCCCTCACGCAGTTGGAGTCGAGCGATCGCAATTGCGAACGGCGATTTTCTGGGCGTGTGCGCCGCAAGAACCAAGGAAACTAGGCGATGATGAAATTCGAGGATCTCCGGTCTATTCTCTCGAAGCCGGACCTGTCTGCCGCCGATCTCACCGACGCGTTGAGGCACGCTAAAGTGCATCGGGGCGACGCCGCTAGCGCGCTTGATGCCATTGAATCGCGTCGCGGAGATATGATCCTTGCTTCAGATTCGGAACGACTGGCTTTTCGGTCCAGCCTGTCAACTGCCAAGGAGAACATCGAGGACGCAGTAGCCTTGATTGAGGTGATCCAGCAACGTCTTTCGAAAGCCTTGGCCGCGGAGGCCGAGAGAGCACGGCGTGAGCTTCGCGCCAACGCTGAGGCCCAGTCCGAGGCCGCCCGCAAGTCGCTTCTCCGATACTCAAAGCTGGCGCGAGAGATCGTTGAAATCATTGATGCCGTCGCCCGCGCGGACGAAGCTATCCGTCAGTCGAATTCTGACCTGCCCGCCGGTGCTAGTCCGCTTCTTTCGCCGGAGCATCAAGTTCGAGGGCGCCCAGGATCGGACGAGCGCCTTATCTCAGACGAAATCGTGACCCTTTGGGCTTTTTCCGGATCGGGAGAGCCACTGCCGGACGAATTGCTGGATCAAGTGCAACAGTCGGATCGGGGCGCAGGGTGGATCCCAGCACCGGAATCGTCGATGGGTTCCCTCTCGATCGAGGTCGTCCGACGTCGCTTCCGGCGCGTTGAGCGCATCCCAGCGGTGGCAGCGGTTCATCGCGAGAGTTTGTCTCGCACGGTCAACCTTCCCGGCCTCGCATATCTCGACCCGATGATTGCCGAACCCAGCCGAAACGACGACGGCCGCTCGGTTCTCCTTCATCCCGAGCGTCTGCGCAGCATTGCGCCGCGCCGTGACGGCGAGATCGAGCCCGTTGTCGACTTCATTCCGATAAGCGACGCGGTCGAAGATCCCGTGACACCAGCACGCGCCCCCGGCGCCTCGCCCGGCATCGTCGCAATGAGGAGGCACTAATGGCGCGAACCTTGCTGGCGCAACTTCGGCTTGCCATCAGGGACGACCTGAGCACCGGCGCCAAAAAGGCGGCCGGGGCACTCGACGGTGTTGGAGCTGCCGCGGATCGTCTCGGACGTAAGCGTCCCGCCCTCGACGGGTTCTCGTCCAATCTCGACAAGGCGAGATTGAGCGCGGCTGCGATGGGTCGCGAGCTGCAACATGCCCAATGGGGCACAGCGTTCACGCGCCAGCTTGAGAAAATCAAGATCGCCCCGAGCGAGTTCGAGAAGATCCGAGCGAGTTGGAATCGCCTTCAGACGGATCTCGCCACCGGCAGCCGCCGCGCGCATGTAGTCCTCGGGGCACAGGACACATGGAAAAAAGACACGCTTGGCGCTCTCATAGCACTCCGCGGTGAAACAGAACGCCTTCACCAGGCGCGAAGCCGGMTCGTCGCCGGCGCGAAAGGCTTCGTGAGGCAAGGTTTTCTGCTCGGTGGGGCTGGCGGGGGGCTCTACGCGGGATATGCAGGCGTTCGCGGCACCTTGCGCGCCGGCGCCAATGAGGCACGCGAAGGTGCCAGGAGTTATCTCGGCGGATTTACTGCGTATGAGACCGTCGCCCTGGCGGCGAAGTCGCGTTTGACTTCAGCCCGCTTCCCATCGGTCGATAATGTGACCCTGCAAGAACTCCTCCGAGAGTCGGCATTGTCTCTCGGCTCGATCCCTAAGGCCCTTGAGCTATCCGAGAGCCTCGGACAGACGTTCACGGTTTTGCAGAGCCTAAAGGGGCGAGATTCCGCCCTCTCCGAATTGACCCGTTTCCTTCGCGGCCTCGATACTCTGGGAAAGAACATCGATCCGGCAGAAATTCGCACGCTACTTGATGGGACGATAAGAGCGGCCGGTGTAGAGGGCGCCGAATATTCGCCGGGTGATGTCTGGTCGGTCGCCAAGATGTCGAAAAGTGCCGGCTTCTCCCTCAGCGATCAATTCATCAACACTGTTCTGCCGTCGCTGATCGCGGACATGGGCGCGCCGCGCGTTGGGACGGCGCTCGGCAGTTCGACGGCCCAGATGATCGGAGGACGAGCAACCGCAAAAGCAAAGGCATATCAGGCGCAGGTCGGCATCCGTGACCGTAAGGGCGTAGTGCAACAAGACCTTTTCGCCAGCAACCCGTACACGTGGACGCAGGAGGTGCTCGTTCCTGCCCTCCTCAAGAGTGGCATCGATACAACGAACGAACCGAAGGTTGTCGAAGCCGTCAACAAACTGTTTTCAAACCAGGTAGTCGGTGATC
>NZ_JBFUHH010000174.1:0-3550 GCF_056402495.1 Microvirga sp. P4_A5
GCCCAGGCGAGATTGGGGTCGAGCAGCAGCGCCTTTTCGATGAGAACGGCGGCGACATCGAGCTTTCGGGCAAGCGTATAGGCAGCGCCAAGCGTGGTGAGCACGAGGGGATCGTCGCTGTCGAGGCGCGCCGCCTCCTCGGCGAGCGACAACGCGCGCCGCATGTCCTCCTTCGGGTCGGCCGAACGCAGATACGCGACGCGCTGCGCGTAGCACCAGGAAGCAAGAGACTTCGCCAGCGCGTAGGACGGATCGAACGACATCGCCCGTTCGAGCAGCGACAGCCCGAGGCTCGCGGTGTCGGGATCGTTCGACCAGACGATCGGGAACGCGCGCATGACGCAATCATAGGCATCGAGGCTGTCGGGTCGCTTGCGGCGCGCGCGTGCGATCTCGCTCGACCGGATGCTGGGCTGGATCGCCCCGACGATCGCTTCGGTCATGCGGTCCTGAACGTCGAAGATATCCTCGATTTCGCCGTCGAAGCGGTCGCCCCAGATGTGGCTGCCATCCGTCCCGTCGATGAGCTGGGCGGTGACGCGCAGGCGACGACCGGATTTGCGCAGGCTGCCTTCCAGCACGTAGCGTACGCCGAGCTCCCGGCTGACCTGCCGCACATCCACCGCCCGGCCTTTGTAGGTGAAGGTGGAATTGCGCGCGACGACGAAGAACGAGCGGACGCGCGACAGCGCCGCGATGATCTCCTCGACGATTCCGTCCGCGATATAATCCTGCTCCGGATCGCTGCTCATGTTGGTGAACGGAAGGACGCCGATGGACGGTCGATCCGGCAGCGCCAACGGCCGCGACAGCATCGCCGCGGGATCGTCCCGTGCGTCGTTCTCCTCCACCCGGATCGACAGCGCGTCGATGGGCTCGGCGATGTTCTTGACCACCTGCGGTCCGAGATCCGTGTAGGTGAGCGGCAAGGCTTTCTGCACATGCCGGTGCGCATCCCGCGAGATGCAGATGCCGCCGGCCTGCGCCAGCACCTGCAGGCGGGCCGCCACATTGACCCCGTCGCCGAAGATGTCGCCGCCCCTCGCGATCACGTCGCCCACATGGACGCCGATCCGGAACCGGAGCCCCGACGACGAGGGCGCCTCGGCATTCACGTGCGCTATGGCGTTCTGCACCTCGACGGCGCATTGCACCGCATCGACCACGCTCGGAAACTCGGCCAGGACGCTGTCGCCCGCCGTATTGGCGATGCGCCCCCGGTGCTGCGCGATGAGATCGTCCATGAGAGCGCGCCGCCGGGTGAGATCGTGCAAGGTGCCGACCTCGTCGCGGTTCATGAGGCGTGAATAGCCCTCGACGTCAGCGGCGAAAATCGCCGCGAGGTGACGCTCGACGTGGTGTTCCGACCGAGGCATGGCGCACGCGCGGGTGGCTCCCCAGCAACCCCCCGGCCGGATCATAAGGCTTGAACGCGCGGGAAGCGAGCCCTCCCGCGCCCGACCGCCTTACGCCGCCGGGTTGTTCGCGGCCGCCGCGCGCTTGTAGGCGGGCCGCGCCGTGACGCGCGCGATGTAATCGTCGAAGACCGTCTCGCCCTTCAGGCCCGGCGCGCCGAACATCATCGCCCAGTTGAGCTGGGCGCCCACATAGAGATCCGCCGCGCTGAACTTTTCGCCAAGCAGGTACGGCCCTTTTTGCAGCACGCTCGTGAGCGCGTTGAGCACATCCTCGTAGGAGCCGTAGCCGAGCGCCGATTTCGGCTCGACGTCGGGCCGTTTCATCATCCGGTCGAGTAGCGCCGGCTCGATGCAGCCCGCGCCGAAGAACAGCCAGCGGTAATACGCGCCCCGCGCCGGATCACTGACGGCGGGCGCAAGGCCCGCGGCCGGAAACGCATCCGCCAGATAAGCGATGATGGCCCCCGTCTCCGTCACCACGATGCCGCGATGGACGATGGTGGGCAGCTTTCCCATCGGGTTGATCTTCAAGAATTCCGGGCTCTTGTGCTCCCCCTTCTCGAAACTGATCGGGACGATGCGGTAGGGCGCGCCGACCTCCTCCAGCATCCAATGCGCCATCTGCGCGCGCGAGCGCGGGTTGTGGTAGAAGACGACTTCGTCGCTCATGGGTCTTTGTCCTTGCTGATGAGATCTGCCGGCGCGCGTCCGCGGCTGTTTAACAGGCGCCTTCGGGCGGGATTCGTTACAATGTGCCGCATGATGCCAGCGGGCCACCCGGCCCGCAAGCGGCCCTCGTCGGCTGCGCCGGGATCGGCTAGAATGGCCGCCTTCCAATGAATGAGGTGCCAGGATGAACGCACGCATCGTCCCGCTCGGCCTCGCCGCCGCCCTGTGGGCCGGCGCGGCCTTCGCCCATCATGGCTGGGGCAGCTACGAAGTGTCGAAAATCTTCAAGATCAGCGCGCCCGTCGAGATGCTGGAATGGGCGAATCCCCACGCGCATCTCATGCTAAAACATGAAGGCGCCACGTGGGAAGCGACGCTCGCGCCCCTGTCGCGCATGGAGGCGCGGGGTCTCACCGCCGACATGCTGAAACCCGGAACGCCCGTGGTGGTGGAAGGCTATCCCTCCACCCGCAACGAGCACGAGATGCGCGCCGAGCGCATCACGGTCGCGGGCAAGACCGTCGAATTGCGCTGACAGATGGAGAGCTTTGCCGAGCTCATGCGGGCCTATGAGCAATCGGGCCTCGGCCATGCGGCGCGCTCCACCACCTGGCTCTATCCGATGGCGAATCTCATCCACGTGCTTGGCGCGTCGCTTTTGGTGGGCGCCATCGCGGTGTTCGATCTTCAGGTGCTGCGCCGCGCCGGCAATATGCGGGCGCTCGCCCGCGCGACGCTTCCGCTGGCAGCCCTCGGCCTCGTCGTCCAGCTCGTCACCGGCATCGTCCTGCTTTCGGCCGAAGCCACCACGATGGTGCTGAACGCGGCCTTCCGCTTCAAGATTCTGATGCTCGTGCTGGGGCTCATCAACGTCGCAATCTTCCACTGGCGCTTCGGCCACCTGCTGCGCAAGGACGCAACCTCGGACAGCGCCCGCCCACTCGCCGCGATCTCGCTCGGCTCATGGGTGCTGGTGCTGCTGGCGGGACGCGCGATTGCGTATGTTTGAATTGCGTAATCCTCCCCGTCATGGCCGGGCTTGTCCCGGCCACGCGCGCCTTTTCCACCCGCGTCGCGAGAAAGTCGTGGGTCCCCGGGTCAAGCCCGGGGATGACGGCGGTGGGTGTGGCGATGGGAGTGGTTAGCGGGTGACGGTGGGTGTGATGAGCGGGGCGCGCTGCGGGCGACCGCGATAGCGGTTTGGCACAACGCCTCTCCCCACCCTCCCCGTCATGGCCGGGCTTGTCCCGGCCACCCACGCCTTTTCCACCCACCTCGCAAGAAAGGCGTGGGTCCCCGGGTCAAGCCCGGGGATGACGGTGGTGGGGTTGGCGATGGGAGTGGTTGCCGGAGTGACACGGGTGTGGTGAGCGGGGCGCGCTACGGGCGACCACGATAGCGGTTTGGCGCAACGCCCCTCTCCACCCTCCCCGTCATGGCCGGGCTTGACCCGGCCACCCACG
>NZ_JBFUHH010000175.1:0-3531 GCF_056402495.1 Microvirga sp. P4_A5
GCGCTACACGGCTGTTGATGCCGCAAGGCTCTACCGCTTTGAAAGCCTCGAACATTCGTTCACGGCGGACCTGCCGTTGGACGAAGATGGTCTCGTGGGCGACTATCCGGGTCTCTTCCGGCGCGTCCTGTGATTGACAGAGGCGTGACATCTGGGCGCGGCGACCAGCCTTGGCAAATGACGCCACACCGCGTAAGTCTTTGTAAAGACACGCAGTTTTTAATAATTCTAAACTAGAAGCCAATGATTGTCTGTTCCTGCAACGTCCTCTCCGATGGCGATGTGAAAGCATGTCTGCGCCCTGRGCCGGACTGCCCGCGCACGCCCGCGCAGGTCTATCGCTGTCTGGGGTGCAGTCCCGATTGCGGACGGTGCGTGCGCACGATTCGCGCCATCATGGACAAGGCCCTGGCGGATGCAGCGACAGAAGCCGCCCCTGTCTGCAGCCGGGGTTGTTGCCCGGTCGTGCTGGATAAGGCCGCGGCCGAGCCGACTCTTTGACCTCTGCCGTTCGGTCAACCAGATTACAACTCTTCCAATCTATGCAGCCGGCGTCGACGCGAGGCAGGAATGAAGGGCGACCAGAAAGTCATCGAGTACCTCAACCGCGGCTTGCGCAGCGAGCTCACGGCGGTCAGCCAGTATTGGCTGCATTACCGCCTCCTCGAGGACTGGGGCTACAAGGATCTTGCCAAGGCGTGGCGCAAGGAATCGATCGAAGAGATGCATCATGCCGATCGCTTCATCGAGCGCATCATTTTCCTCGAGGGCTTTGCCAATCTGCAGGTTCTCGACCCTCTGCGCATCGGCCAGAACGTCAAGGAAATTCTCGAATGCGACCTCGCGGGCGAGAACGACGCCCGCAACCTTTACGGCGAGGCGGCGACCTATTGCGAGAGCGTCGGCGACCGCGTGTCGAAGAATCTCTTCGAAGAGCTCATGAAGGATGAGGAAGGTCACATCGACTTTCTCGAAACGCAGCTCAATCTCGTCGAGCAGCTCGGTCTGCAGCTTTACGCCCAGAAGCATGTGGGCGGCGTCGAAGGCGAGCACTGACCGCCGAGCGGCGACGGCTCGGTACCCGGGCCACCCCACGCCTCAATCAGCAAAGAGATCTTCGGGCCTGTCGATCGTCGCAACCGGCAATGTGACGATGAGAAGATCGACATCGTCGGGATCGTTCCTGATCGAAAACCCGAGGCGCCTGCACATGTCGAGCATGGTGCTGTTCTCGCGCAGCACCTGCCCTTCCACCACGCGAAGACCGTCGGCCTTCGCCCATTCGATCATGAAGCGCATGAGGTCCCACCCAAGGCCCAGCCCCTTGAGGTCTGACCGCAGGAGAATGCCGTATTCGCCGGTCTCGTGGTTGGCATCCGCGTGCAGACGGACCGCACCGAGCATTTCGCCGGTCTCCGTATCGAACGCCACGAATGCGATCGCGCGCGCGTAATCGAGCTGCGTCAGGCGCGCGAGAAATACGTGGTTGAAATCGCGCACGGGCGCAAAAAAGCGAAGACGCAGGTCTTCCTGCGTGACGCGCTTGAAGAATTCCAGAAACTTGCTTTCATCGTCCGGTCTCACCGGGCGAACCAGGGCGGTGCTGCCGTTGCGAAGCGTGATAATCCGCTCCCATTCCTTGGGATAGGGCCTTACCGCGAAACGTGACTGACCCTTCCGCTCGTTCGGCGCAAGCGGCGCGATGGCCACGCGCGCGTCTACCGCGATGACGGATTTTTCGTCGGCCAGGAGCGGGTTGATGTCGACCTCCCGGATTTCGGGCAAGTCGGAGGCCAGTTGCGCAAGCTTCACGAGGACGAGCGCCACCGCACGCTCGTCGGCGGCGGGCACATCACGATACGCCTTGAGACGGCGCGACACGCGGGTTCTCGCGATCAGGTCCGCCGCGAGCTTCAAGTCCAGCGGAGGCAGCGCCAGAGCCTTGTCGTCAATGACTTCCACCGCCGTACCGCCGCGCCCGAACAGAACGACGGGACCGAATGTCGGATCGTCGGCGAGCCCGACGATCAGTTCGCGCGCCTTCCCGCGTCTGACCATCGGCTGAACGATGATACCGGTCACCGTCGCGTCGGGTCTCAATCTCGCGGCGCGTTCGAAGATATCCGCCACAGCGTTTCTCACCGCGCCCTCGTTGGCGAGGTCCAGCTGGACGCCGCCGATATCCGACTTGTGCACGATATCGGGCGACAGAATCTTGACCGCGACCGTGCCGCCTTCGGCAAAGGTCGGGCGCGCTGCAACCACGGCTTCATCCGGGGACTTGGCAAGGACGAGCGGCGCGACTGGGATGTCATAGGCCCGCAGCAATGCATTCACCTCGAGCGGATCGAGCCATTGCCGCTTTGCGGCGATCGCTCCTGCGACGATCGCCTGAGCCCCCGCCACGTCCGGGACGAAATCGTGCGGAAGACTGTCGGGCGTTTCCATCAATTCTTCCTGCGCCTCACGGTAACGCACAAGCTGAATGAACCCCCTGACGGCATCGGCTTCGGTGGAAAAATGGGGAATGCGCGCCTGCTCGAAATGGCGCGCGGATTCGGAATCCTCGCCGATCCACGCGGCGAAAACCGGCTTGTGGCGCAGCCCTCCCTCTCGATTGCGCTTCACCGATTCCGCTACGACGCGCGCCGAATCCGCCGCGCTGGCGACCGCGGTCGGCACGTTGAGTACGAGGATTGCGTCATTCTGATCATCGGCCAAGAGAGCATCGAGCGCGGTATCGTAACGCGCAGGATCGGCGTCGCCGATGATATCGATGGGGTTCCCGCGCGACCAGTTCGCCGGCAGGGCCGCGTTCAGCCGCGCCATGGTGGTGTCCGACAGGCCCGCCAGCGTTCCGCCAAGATCGATCAGGCGGTCCACCGCCAGCACGCCGACGCCGCCGCCATTGGTGAGCACCGCGAGTCGCTTTCCGGGAAACGGCTTCTGCCGCCCCAGCGTTTCGGCGGCGGCGAAGAGTTGGTCGAGATCGAGCACGCGCAGGAGGCCCGCGCGCCGAAACGCGGCATCGTAAACCGCATCCGAGCCCGCCAGCGCTCCGGTGTGGGTCGCCGCTGCCTTTGCGCCCTGCGCGTGCCGTCCTGCCTTGATGACGACGACCGGTTTCGTGCGCGCGGCGGCACGCGCCGCCGACATGAACTTCTTCGCGTTGTCGAGGGACTCCATGTAGAGGAGGATCGCCCGCGTGCCTGGATCGGCCGAGAAATAGTCGAGGCAATCGCTGAAATCGACGTCCATCTTGTCGCCCAGCGAAACGATTCCGGAGAATCCGACCTTTCGTTGGGCCGCCCATTCGATGAGTCCTGCCGCGATGGCGCCCGATTGCGACACCAGCGCAAGGTCGCCGACGTTCACGCCGCGCGCGGCGAAGCTCGCATTCATCTTTGCCCGTGGCGCGAGCACGCCGATGCAATTCGGCCCGACGATCCGCAACCCATGACGGCGCGCGGATTGTCTGACCTCCTCCGACAGGGACCCCTCGCCACGGCCGAGCCCCGCGGTGGCCACAAT
>NZ_JBFUHH010000176.1:0-3520 GCF_056402495.1 Microvirga sp. P4_A5
TCTCTCCGCCTTGCGCAACGCGTTGTCGGTGCTCAATCCGCGCGAGCGGCGCATTTTCGAGGCACGCCGTTTGTCGGACGATCCGATCACGCTCGAGGATCTGTCGACCGAATTTGGAGTCTCGCGCGAGCGCGTCCGCCAGATCGAAGTGCGGGCGTTCGAGAAAATCCAGGAAGCCGTGAAGAAAAATCTCGCGGAGATCGAGGAGCCGGCGGACCAGCCGGCTCACTGATCGGCGCGCGTCACGGCCTGTCCGGCGTCCGCGCGGCAACGAGAGTCGGCACCGCGATGCCGAACAGCAGCAACGCGAGCGGAAGCGCGAACAGAAAACCGAACTGGGCAAACCCCAGCGCGCCCGTCACCCCACCGATGAAGAACGAGATCAGCAACAGCGACAGAAGGCGCATCTTCGGCCGATCGGCGATAACCGGCGCCCCATAGCGCTGCTCCAGCTTGTCGCTGTTCCAGAAGAGAAGCTTTCCGATTTCGATTCCGAGGTCGGTTACGAGGCCGGTGATATGCGTCGTGCGGATGCGCGCGCCTGAAAGCTTGGTCACCGTGGCGTTCTGTAATCCCATGATGAAGCACAGCAGCGGGATCGCCGATAGGACCAGACCCGGCGACGGGTAGAAGATCGCGCCTAGTATGCCGAACAGGCACAGCAGCAGCGCTTCGAGCATGATCGGCAGTGCGTATTGGATATCCGCCGCGTGCCGGCGTCCCCAATTGATCAGGACGGCCGAGCAGGCGGCCCCTGTGAGGAATGAGAGAAAGGCAGTTAACCCGGCGGCCACGAGGCCGAACGCTCCGAGCGCCACGTGGTCGGCCATGGCCGAAAAGATCCCCGACATGTGGGAGGTGTATTGGCCGACGGCGAGAAACCCGCCCGCGTTCGTGGCGCCCGCGATGAAGGTGAGCACCATGCCGAGATGCGCATCGGAACTGTGCGTCCGATCGGCCCCGACAATATGGCCGAGGCGGGTGAAATACTGGCCGAGAACGTGCTGCGCGGATGACGACGATCGAAGGTGCATGGCCTGCCGTTTATACCCGGCGCGACGCGGCCGGTCGATCAGGTTCGTTGTGCCCCCATGAGGCGGGCTCGCCTGCTAGCGCCAGAGCCCGAAGGCGCGCGTCAGAACCTGCTCGCCGGAGGTGCCCTTCTCGAAGCTGAGAATGGCGCGCTGTCCAGACGCCATGCGCACCGGCAGGTCGATCCAGTTGCGGCGGATCAGCAACTCGGTGTTGCGTTCCACGTCGCTCGTGAGGTTCGACAACCCGATGAGGAAGAGGTTTTCGCGAACCGGAACGGGGAGCCCGGCGACCGGCGTCCCGCGGGCGGCCTCTTCGTCCTTGAACTGCAGCAGACCCGCATCCCGGATGACGCGGCCGCTGTCACCCGGACTCGTGGTGAAGGACAATTCGACGGTATGCGACGCCGGCAGCGTCGCGTCGAGATTGCGCCGGAGCAGCATCTTCATGTTGAGGCCGGCGTCCGGGATCTCCACGGTCGCGCTCACGGCCTTCTCCAGCGGTTGTCCCTGACCCGCATTCACATCCTCGAGCCGCCACACGACGCGGCCCGTCTGGGCTTTTGGCGTCGACGGCGCGGCAGCGTCTTCCTCGTAAAAGACTGCCCTTTGGGCAACGCCGACTTCCTGACGGGAAGCGGGCGCGGGAGCGACGGGCGCCGCCGGTCCGCCGACGCGCTCGGTGGATTTCGACGTGTCCGGGGCCGCTTGCGGCGCCTGCGCGACGGTCGCGGCGGGCGCGAGGTCTTCGGGCTTGTCCCGCTGCCAGAACGCCAGGGCCGCGATGGCCGCGATAACGAGCGCCAGCACGGTGCCAAGCACCATCGTGCGGCCGCGGGAGCCGGTCTTGATACCGGGATGGGGACGACTCTCGACGCGCGGACGCTCGGCGACTTCCGGCTCCGGTGACGGTTCGGAATGGGCCTCGGCGACCGGCGCGGCATGCCGCTGGCGGCCGGCGAATGCGGTTCCGGCGGCGACCTGCAGGTCGGCAAATTCCGGCGCGGCGACGGCGAAATCGGCTTCGACGCGGCCGATGGCGTCGTCGAGAGAGGCCCGTTCGTTTTCGATGTCGCGGTCGGAGAGCGGAGGATCGAGCGTGCGGAGCTGGGTAACGAGAGCCGTGCGTGCGCGCTCATAGACAGCCCGCCGCGTTTCCGGTGACGTATCGGCCAGGCCTTCGACGGCGCGGGCTATCAGGGGATAGTAATCAGCCATTTGGTGTGGGATGGCCCGCGCGGCTGCCGCCGTCAACCCTCAAAGGGGTTCTTCATCAGGATTGTGTCGTCGCGCTCCGGCGATGTGGACAGCACCGCCACCGGTGCGCCGATCAATTCCTCGACACGCCGGACATACTTGATCGCCTGTGCCGGAAGGTCAGCCCAGGACCGCGCGCCGGCGGTCGATCCGCTCCAGCCTTCCATCTCCTCGTAGATCGGTTCCACCCGCGCCTGAGCCCCTTGGCTTGCGGGGAAATAGTCGATCGTCTCGCCGTCGAGCTTGTAGCCCACGCCGATCTTGAGGGTCTTGAACCCATCCAAAATATCGAGCTTCGTCAGCGCGATTCCATCGATCCCMGAGGTGCTGACGGTTTGCCGCACGAGGGTGGCGTCGAACCAGCCGCAACGGCGCTTGCGCCCCGTCACCACGCCGAATTCCTTGCCCTTCTGGCCGATCAATTCGCCGGTCTCGTCGAAGAGTTCCGTTGGGAAAGGTCCCTCGCCGACCCGCGTCGTATAGGCCTTGGCGATGCCGAGCACATAGCCGACCGCGCCCGGGCCGAGGCCCGAACCGGTGGCGGCCTGCCCCGCCACCGTATTGGATGAGGTGACGAAGGGGTAAGTGCCATGATCCACGTCGAGCAGCGCGCCTTGCGCACCCTCGAACAGGATGCGTTTCCCCGCGCGGCGTTCTCCGTCGAGCAGGCGCCACACGGCATCCATGTAGGGCAGCACTTTCGGCGCCACCGACGACAATTCGTCGTAGATCGCCTTCGCGTCGAATTCCGCCAGTCCGAAACCGCGACGCAAAGCGTTGTGGTGCGTCAGCAGCCGGTCGATCTTTTCCGGCAGGGTCTTCAGGTCCGCGAGATCCATCAGGCGGATGGCGCGTCGTCCGGCCTTGTCTTCGTAAGCCGGGCCGATGCCGCGTTTGGTGGTGCCGATCTTCGTGCCGGCGCTGCCGCTTTCACGCAGCGCATCGAGTTCGCGGTGGATCGAGAGAATCAGCGTCGCGTTCTCGGCCACGCGCAGGTTGTCGCGCGTGATGGCCACGCCCTGCTCGTTCAGGCGCTCGACTTCGGACGCCAGTGCATGCGGATCGAGCACCACGCCGTTGCCGATGACAGAGAGCTTGTTGGGGCGCACGACGCCGGAGGGCAGAAGCGATAGCTTGTACACCGTTCCGCCGATGACGAGCGTGTGGCCGGCATTGTGCCCGCCCTGGAAACGCACGACCACGTCGGCCTGCTCGGACAACCAGTCGACGAT
>NZ_JBFUHH010000177.1:0-3452 GCF_056402495.1 Microvirga sp. P4_A5
CTTCATCGATGCGTTCCCCGGCATCGTCGGACAATGGCAGCCGATCATCGTCTTCATCGCCATCGCGTCGATGGCGCTGGGGTCCTTCGCCGCCATCGGCCAGCGCAACATCAAGCGGCTGATGGCCTATTCGTCGATCGGCAATGTGGGTTTCGCGCTCGTCGGCCTTGCCACCGGCACGGCCGAGGGCATCCAGGGCGTGGTCATCTACATGGCGATCTATCTCGCCATGACGCTCGGCACCTTCGCGGTGATCCTCAGCATGCGGCGCGGCGACCAGATGTTCGAGACCATCGAGGATCTCTCAGGCCTGTCGCGCACGCATCCGCTGATGGCGTTCTGCCTGGCGATGATGATGTTCTCGCTCGCAGGCATTCCGCCGCTTGCCGGGTTCTTCGCCAAGTTCGCGGTCTTCACCGCGGCGATCAACGCCAATCTCGTGACGCTGGCGGTGATCGGCGTCGTGACAAGCGTGATCGGCGCTTACTACTATCTGCGCATCGTCAAGGTGATGTATTTCGACGACGCGGTCGCCGCCTACGAGCCGATGCCCGCAGGGGTCCGGTTCGTGCTCGCGGTCTCTAGCGTGTTCGTGGTGCTCTACGTCCTCGTTCCTGCGCCTCTCACGGCGGCCGCGGGCGCCGCTGCCCGCTCATTGTTCTGACGTGCGGCTGGCGCCTGAGACACAATCCGCCGGCTACAGATTCCTCTCGCGCGACGCGACGGAATCCACGAACGACGATGCGGTCGCTGCCGCGAAGGCGGGCGATCCCGGACAGCTTTGGGTCGTCGCCGGCGAGCAGCGCGCGGGGAGGGGGCGGCATGGCCGGCAATGGTCGTCGCCGCCGGGAAACCTCTATGCGAGCCTTCTGCTGGTCGACCCTTGCGAGCCCGCCATCGCCCCGCAACTCGGCTTCGTCGCCGGCCTCGCGCTGCATGATGCGGTGGAGTCGCTGACGGGAATCGGCGCTCCCCGGCTGGCGCTGAAATGGCCCAACGACCTGCTGCTCGACGGCGCCAAGACGTCGGGCCTGCTGCTCGAAGGCCACCGGGTCGGGCCGGAATCCTCGCTCGCCATCGTGATCGGCTTCGGCATCAACGTGTCGGTCGCGCCCGTCGGCACGCCTTATCCGACGACGACCCTGCGCCATGTTGCGCCCGCATTGCAGGTGGAGGAAGTCTTCGCGGCGCTCTGCACGAGCTTCGCGCAAACCTTCGCGGCGTGGCGCCAGGCGGCGCGCATGAGCCCGTCGGATCCGTTCGGGGCCATTCGCCGGCTCTGGCTCGAGCGCGCGGCGGGCATCGGCCAATCGGTCACCGTTCGGCTTCCCTCTGGCGAACGACAGGGCACCTTCGAGGGGCTCGACCCCTTGGGCCGCCTCCAGCTCAAAAGCGCTTCCGGCATTGAACTGATCGATGCCGGCGACCTTTATTTTCCCAATTTGCTCAATGATAACGCTGGGTCTTCGGCCCGCACGACAAGGTTCTGATCAATGATTTCCCCCAACGATGAACTCGTTTTCGTCCCGCTCGGCGGCCTCGGCGAAATCGGGATGAATGCGGCCCTCTACGGTTTCGGCCCGGAGGACAATCGGCAATGGATCCTGGTCGATTGCGGCATGGGCTTTGGCGGCGAGGAGCATCTGCCCGGCATCGACGTGGTCTATCCCGACCTGCGCTTCATCGAGGAGGACCGCAAGAACCTGCTCGGGATCTTCATCACGCATGCGCACGAGGATCATATCGGCGCCCTCGTGGAGATGTGGCCGCGGCTGCGCGCGCCGGTCTACGCCACCAAATTCGCCGTCCGCCTTCTGGAGACGCGCCGCTTGTCGGAGGCGGGCGCGCCGAAGATCGACCTGCGCGAGATCAACACGCATCAACGGCTGAAGATCGGTCCCTTCGAGATCGAATACATCCCGGTCGCCCATTCGATTCCCGAATCGAACGCGCTCGCGATCCGCACCGCGCACGGTCTCGTCGTGCATACCGGCGACTGGAAACTCGACAACACGCCGTATCTCGGCAGCCTGACGTCGGAAGAGACCTTTCGCGGCCTCGGCGACGAGGGCGTGCTCGCGCTGATCTGCGATTCCACCAACGTGGTGCGCGACGGCATCAGCCCCAGCGAAGCCGATGTGGCCAGGCGCCTGGCGGAACTCATCAAGGATGCGCCGCACCGGGTTGCGATCACCACCTTCGCGTCGAATGTCGCCCGCATCCGTTCGGTCGCGGAAGCCGCGCGCGAATGCGGCCGCGAGGTGGTGATGGTCGGTCGCGCCATGGACCGCACATCCAATGTGGCGGACGATTGCGGCTATCTCGAAGGCATCCCGGAATTTCGCACGCCCGACACGTTCGGCTATCTGCCGCGCGACAAGGTGGTGGCGCTGCTCACGGGTTCGCAAGGGGAACCCCGCGCGGCGCTCGCGCGCATCGCGCAGGACGAACATCCCGATATCGCGCTGTCCAAGGGAGACCGGGTTATCTTCTCGTCGCGCACGATCCCCGGCAACGAGAAGGCGGTCGGCGCCATCATCAACAGCCTGATCGACCAGGGCGTCGAGGTCATCACCGACCGAACCGAAATGGTGCACGTCTCGGGCCATCCGCGCCGCGGCGAGCTCGCCAAGATGTACGAATGGACGCGTCCGCGCATTGCGATCCCGGCGCATGGCGAGCCGCTGCACCTGGAGGAGCACGCGAAATTTGCCCGCAGCCTCGGCATTCCCGAGGTCGTGCGCGCGCGCAACGGCAGCTTCGTGCGCCTTGCACCGGGGCCGGCCAAGATCATCGACAGCATTCCGGTCGGAAGGCTCTATAAGGATGGCAACATCGTCATCGGCGGCGGCGACCGGGCCTTGCCGGAACGCCGCAAACTCGGCTTCGCGGGCATCGTCAGCGTGGCCATCGCCATCGACGAGCAGGGTGAGATTGYCGGCGACCCGGTGGTCGAGGCCATGGGCCTGCCGGCGAAGAACCGGAAGGGCGAGGACCTCACCGACATCATCGCTGATGTGGTGGGCGATCTTCTCGACAGCCTGTCAAAAACCAAGCGCCGCGACGCCGACGCGGTGGAGAACGCCGTCCAGCGCGCGGTTCGCGCCGCCGTCAACGAAGCCTGGGGCAAGAAGCCAGCCTGCCACGTGCTCGTGCTTGAGGTATAGGGCGGGGCAACGGAGAATCGGGCATGATCGGGCGTCTCAATCACGTGGCTATCGCGGTCCGCGATCTTGATGCGGCAGCGTCCCTCTATCGCGACACGCTCGGTGCCGAGGTGTCGGCGCCCGAGCCGCTGCCCGAACATGGGGTGACGGTGGTGTTCATCATCCTGCCCAACACCAAGGTCGAATTGCTGGAGCCCCTCGGCGCGAATTCGCCCATCGCGAAATTCCTCGAGAAGAATCCCGACGGCGGCATTCACCACATCTGCTACGAGGTCGCCGACATCG
>NZ_JBFUHH010000178.1:0-3402 GCF_056402495.1 Microvirga sp. P4_A5
GCTGAAGGTCGCGAAGGTCGAGAAGGCTCTTCGCGAACGCAAGATCGCGGATGYGTTGGCACTGGTAAATCTCGAAGGCTTCGGCGATCGCAGGCCCGCCAACCTGTCCGGCGGTCAGCGTCAACGCGTGGCGCTCGCGCGCTGTCTCGTGGCAACTCCCTCGCTCGTGTTGTTCGATGAGCCTCTCGCCAATCTCGACGTGCATCTGCGCGCCTCCATGGAGGACGAATTCGCGGCGTTCCACAAGCGCACGGGGACCACGATCGTATACATCACGCACGATCAGTCGGAGGCCATGGCGCTCGCCGACCGGATCGCCGTGATGGATCACGGACGGCTGGCGCAACTCGCCGCTCCCCGTGAGCTCTATCAGGAGCCGGCGAACGAAATGGTCGCGTCGTTCATTTCGCAAGGCATCCTCTTGCCGGCTCAGGTCCTGACGGCGGCGGAGGCTGGCCATTGTCGTGTCCGTGTACTCGGCCAGGAGGTCGTCGTTCGCTGCAGGCCGGACGAGAGACCGCGCGAGAACGCCAAGATATGCTGCCGCGCCGCGGATCTCTCAACGGTCGGACCGAATGACGAGGGTTTTGATGGCCTCGTGAAACGCGTGGTCTATCAGGGCGGCGCGGCGCGGATCGAATTGTCTCCAGTCTCCAGCCCCGTTCACGATCTCCACTTCGAGCAACCGGACCCGGTGACGCTGAGCGCAGGAACGAGCGCGCGCATTCGCATCAAGTCGGGATGGCTCATTCCGGTCGCGGGGTCGGCGCCATGATGCAGATCGACTTGCTCGGCGGTTTCGGCGAGAAGGGCCGGACCAGCGTCGGCGTCAGAGCGGGAGGCCAGAACATCCTGCTCGATGTGGGAATCAAGGTGGGGGCAACCGGCGCGGAGTACTATCCGGCGCTCACGGGCGCGGCCGATCGGTTCGACGCTGTTCTGTTTTCGCACGCCCATGAGGACCATATCGGCGGATTGAGCTGGCTGCTCTCCCGGGGCTTTCGCGGCCGCATTCTCATGACGGAGGAAACCCGCGCGGAGGCGCCTGCGACGCTCGCAGGCTATGCGGATGCCGATGACCTGCGGCGATTTCCGTTTCCGCATGACCTCGTCGAAATTTTCGAGCCCGGGGACACGCTCAGGTGCGGCGATCTGACGATCGGGACCGGGTGTTCCGGGCATGTAGTCGGGGGCGTCTGGTTTGCCGTCCACGATGGCTTGTCCCGGCTCGTCTATGCGGGCGATGTGGTGCCGGATAGCAGCGTCTTCGTCATGGATAATATCCCGGAATGCGACCTCCTGATGCTGGATGCGTCCTACGGCGCCGATCCGGTGGCGGGCGCGACGCGCGCGAAAGCGATCGCTGCATGGATCGAAGACCATGCGGAGGGTTGCCTGTTGCCGACGCCGCTCTCCGGGCGATCGTTGGAGTTGATGGCCGGGCTCTCCGGTCGGTTTGCGATCCATGCGGGCATGCGCCCTTCGCTTCAGGCGCAGATCGATGCAAGCCGCGCCTTGCTGCCCGGCATGTCGGAGGTGCTCCGCCAGCGTCTTCGCGGCGCGGTCGACTGGAACGATGCCGATCCGCTGCCTTCCTGTCCGCTCCTGGCGGATGACGGCATGGGCGAAGCCGGCCCGTCCTCCCGCCTCCTGCCACGCGCCGACGCCGCCGGTTTTCCGATTCTGCTGACCGGACATCTGCCCGCGGGGTCGCCCGCCGATGTGATCCACAGGAGCGGCCGTGCGGACTGGATCCGCATGYCGACCCATCCGACGCTTTCGGGGAATGTGGGCATATGGGAGAAGGCCGGCCGTCCGAAAGCGCTCGGTCATTCCTGCGCGCCCGCGAGCCTCGCCGAACTCGCGCTGCACATTCCGACGCTCGACACCCGGTGCCGCACCGGCCAGACCATCACCGTTACCGCGGGGGATAGATCATGAGGATTCTCGTCTGCAACGATGACGGCATCGAGGCGCCGGGCTTGGCGCGCCTTGTGAGCGCGGCAAGCCTCGTCAGCGAGGACATCTGGGTTGTGGCGCCGGATGCCAAGCGCACCGCCGCCAGCGCGTCGCTGACCATCGCCAAACCCTTGACGATGATCCGAAAAGGGGAACGCCGCTATTCCTGCTCGGGGACACCGGCCGATTGCGTCGTGACTGCCATGACGTGGCTCTTCGCCGACGACCAAAAGCCCGATCTGGTTCTTGGCGGCATCAACGATGGGCGCAATGTGGCGGAGGATCTCGCCTATTCGGGCACTTTGGGGATCGCCCGGGAGGCAACGTTCTGGGGCATTCCGGCGATCGGATTCTCGCGGGTCAAGAATCCCGAATACAAATCCGGTGACGAGCCTTGGCTTGCCGGCCTGATCGGCTCCCTCTGGGAATCGCGGCGCGAATGGGCCATCGACGGACATTGGCTGAGCATCAACCTGCCCACATCGCTTCCTGCCGGAATTCGACAACCCCGCATCGGGCGCGACAAGATCGGGCGCGCCGCCGAAGTGCTGGAGGTGGACGGGGACAGAACGATCATCACGGTTCCGCGCGGTCGCCCGCACACCACACAAAGCGGTGACGAAAACGAGGTCATCGATGCGGGCTTCCTCAGCATCAACCGCGTCAACTGGTTTGGCGAAACGCGCCTGAGCGAGAGCTTCGTCGACAGGATCGCGAGCGGCGGCTGATTTTCCGGCTTCATTGGCCCGCGAAATCGAGACGAGCTTCTCCCTGGATCAATGAGCGGAAGTCCTTCTGCTGAGCCGCGGCACCCTCGCTCAAGGGTGCGAGATCCTCGGGGGCGAAATCGTCCACCTCGATCACGGCCGCAACGGCCTTCTCGGTTTCCTCGAGACGGTATGCGTCGTCCTGCGAGATGAGGCCCCGCTCCAGCGCCGAACGCCAATCGCGTTCGCCTGAATTTTTCAGTCTGTCGCGGATGACTTCCGTCTGGGTGACCCACGTGAAGGCCCGATCCAGTCGGGCCAATCCCTCGTCGCCACTGCCGCGATAGAGCCCGGATGTCAGACGGTCCCGGGTCGCGGAAGGTTCGAGCAGAATATTGGCGCATCGGGCGATCAGCGCATCGGAGGGCCCGAGCGCGCGCGCCCCGAGCGGCAGGATGAGGAACTTCAGCAACCACGCCACAGGGCGGCTGGGAAGGTTTGCGAAGATGGCCGCGAAGCTGTTCTCGATCGTTTGAAATCCGCTTTCCATGCAATAGCGCAGAAGCGGCAGATCCTCGTGCTGGCGCTTTTCATCTTCCCAACGCTTGAGCGCTGCCGAGAGAAGATAGAGTTCCGACAGGATGTCGCCGAAACGGGCCGAGATCAGTTCGCGGCGCTTCAGCGCGCCGCCCATGGTGAGAAACGCCAGATCGGCCGCGAGCGCGAAGCCCGCTGA
>NZ_JBFUHH010000179.1:0-3299 GCF_056402495.1 Microvirga sp. P4_A5
GACCAAAGCCGAGAGGTCTGATACGAACAACGTTGCATTAAGATAATATTCCGCTAGGAAAGGTCCTGCCATGACCGTCTACRTGATCGACACCACAAACCCGCTGCCGCCGGTCTAGGGAGAAGGCGAGACGGCGCTTTCGATAGGAAACGGAGACACGGTCATTCTCGGCTATGGCGCTGAGATTGCGGCACATGGCCGGAATGGATGGGGAATTTTCGGCGGCACGGGCAACACGTTGCTGATCGATGGCAGCGTCTATAGTGCGTGGGAGACAGCGATCGCAGTTCACGGCACGGTCACCGTCGGAGCGACGGGCAGTGTCTGGGGCCGGGATACGGGCATTCAGCTTCTGGGCGATCCCAGCGATAGCCGCGGCAACATCCTCCACAATTGTGGTATCATCTCATCTGGCGACGCTTGGACCGGGGGCGTGGCTGTCTGGCTCATGGGGCCGGTGAACGTGATCGACAATACGGGGACGATCTCGGGAGCTGGTGGAATCTGGGGATGGTATCCCGCCAGCAATGAAAGCTTCACGCTCCATAATTCCGGCTTGATCAGCGCATCAGGCGGCGCCGCAATTGCCGGCGCAAGCGTCGGACCAAACCATGTGGTCAACACTGGACGAATTGAAGGCGATATTCTTTTCGGCTCGGGAAATGACCTCTATGCCGGCCGCAATGGCGTTCACATCGGCGAAGCCCGCCTGGGTGACGGCAATGATGTGTTCCATGGCGGCGGCGGCACCGAAAAGGTCTTCGCGTGAGCCGGAGACGATAAGCTCGACGGAGGGGGCGGCAATGATCGCCTCTATGGAGATGGTGGCGACGACGTGCTGAAGGGCGGGTCGGGCGACGATCTGCTATTTGGCCGGAACGGTGTAGATGTCGCGGTGTATAGCGGCAATTTCACTGACTATTCCATCACGCGCAAATCAGACGGCAGCTACTCCGTTACGGATAATCGCGTCGGTGGCGACGGTGCCGACATTCTCACCGGAATCGAGTACCTCCAATTCTCCGACCGCACTGTGTCCTCACCGCTCCTACCAACTCGGCCCCGACGTCCATTGCGCTATCGACCAGAATTGTCGACGGCGATTCCCCGGTCGGAACCTTTGCGGCGCAGCTGAGCGGGTTCGATCCGAACGGGGATGCGCTCGGCTTTTCGCTCGTGAGCAATCCCGGCGGACATTTCCGGATTCACGGAGACAAGCTGATCGTTGACCGCGCCTTCACCGACCGTTCCGCCGATATCGTCATCACAATTCGCGCCAGCGACCCCCATGGCGCGTCCCTCGATCAGAGCTTCACCATCGATGTGGATCCGGACGTTATTCGGATCGACGACCCGATCGTCGTCACGTCGGTCGTTCCCACCTCCCTGACGCTGAAGGGCGGCAAGCGCGCGGATGTGCTGAAGGGCGGCGACGGTGACGACCGGCTCAATGGCGGTCTGGGCCGGGACGTTCTCACCGGCAATGCGGGCGACGACACGTTCATCTTCAGCGCCAAGCTCGGCGCGAAGAATGCCGACACGATTCGCGATTTCGTGGCGGCGGACGACCAGTTCCAGCTTGCGCACAAGATCTTCTCTGGCCTCGACCGGGGTGTGCTGAATACGGGCGCGTTCGTCATGGGCAGCAAGGCGCTCGCTGCGGATGACCGCATCGTCTTCAACGCCAAGACCGGCGCGCTTTTTTACGACGCGGACGGCTCCGGCACGGAGCATGCGGCGATCAGGTTCGCGCAGGTGAAGGCCGGGACGGTGCTGAAGGCGGGCGATTTCTTCATCGTGTGAGTTCGAAAATCGGGGACCGGCTCCCCGGACTTCGACAGGCGACACAAATCCTTCCTGATGTGCAGGCCGCTGCGAGGCCGTTTCCCCTTCCATGGATGCGAAGTCGACCGGTTCTCCGGGTGAGGCTGCTACGGCTCAGCGGGTTTTGGGGTTCCGCTGCCCGGCGCCGGCACGATGGGTGAAAGCCTTGCAGCCACCTCACACTCTCCCGAAGGCGTCCCTGAGGAACAAACCTCCCCTCCCCACGTTCCGGCTTCAACCGCGACAGTTGGCCTGCAGGGAGCGTGTCGTGACGAGCCCGGAACCGCGCAAAGGTATGCCCGATGTCACGCTGGGGCGGGAGGAGTTTCGGGCCCGGTTCCTGAGCCAGTTCCGCGACCCGGCTTATGCACCGCTCGGCGGCGAGCTCGACCGCGTGGCGGATGCGGCCTGGGTGGCCTATGACGCGTACCGCAAGAGCCCGCAGACGCGCAAAGCAGGCCCCGGTTTTGCCGACCCGGATTACGACCTCTCGGTCGATTGGATCGCGGCGCGCGAGGCGATCGACGCCGCGCAGAAGCGGCATGACGACCGAAGCCTGCCGCGACGGATTCTGCTCGTCAACGGGTCGAGCCGCAGCGAACATACCTGTCCGGGGGAGATGTCGAAGAGCTATCGCCTCGTCGAGATCGCACAAGCGGTCTTTGCCGGCGAGGCCGGTTTCGAGACGGACATCCTCGATCTCAGCCGGCTGGCATCCGAGTACGGGCGTCACATCCACCCTTGCAAGGCCTGCTTCTCCACGGCGGCGGCGCTCTGCCACTGGCCGTGTTCCTGCTACCCGAACCATGCCATGGGGCAGGTCCAGGACTGGATGAACGACATCTATCCCCTGTGGGTCGCCGCCCACGGCATCATGATCGTGACGCCGGTGAACTGGTATCAGGTCACATCACCGCTGAAACTGATGATGGACCGCCTCGTTTGTGCCGATGGCGGGAATCCAGACCCCAGCGCGACCCACGGCAAGGATGCAAAGCGCGCGAAGGAAATCGAACTCGCCGGATGGGATTATCCGCGCCATCTCGCAGGCCGCCTGTTTTCCGTGGTGGTGCACGGGGACACGGAGGGCGTCGAGAACGTCCGCCGCAGCCTCAGCGACTGGCTCAAATCCATGAACCTGATTTCGGCGGGCGCGCATGCCGAACTCGACCGCTATATCGGCTATTGGAAACCCTACGCCACCAGCCATGACGAACTCGATGGCGACGCGGCTGTGCAGGACGAGGTGCGCAACGCGGCGTTCGCCCTGCGCGAGGCCGTGCTTGCCATGCGCGACGGCAAGCTTGTGGAGGCGGGCGGCAACCTCCACGATCCACGCCCCAAATGAAAAGCGCCGCGAAGGGAAGCGGCGCTTTTCTCAATCGAGCGCGGGGATCCTATTTCGGCGCCGACTTCACCTCGGCGTCCCACTTCTTCAACAGCCGCGTGCGTTCCGCCACCGAGCCGTATTTGGC
>NZ_JBFUHH010000180.1:0-3247 GCF_056402495.1 Microvirga sp. P4_A5
AGGATCTCTTTGGCTTGGTTCACCCGAGCCGCCAGATATGTCGAACCGCCCTGGTCGGGATGAAGTTTTTTTATGAGTCTTCGATGTGCCTGTCGGATCTCGTCGAGACTTGCGCCCGGCTGAAGTCCAAGGACCTGATGGGCCTCCTCTTCCGACATCGCACCCGATGACGACTGAGCGCCCGGCCGAGCGTGCTCACGACCCCGAACGGTTTCACGCCACTGAGGCAGCCGACGGTCGAGATAAGCCTCAAGGAGGCGGGCGCCTTGCGGATCACCGGCCTGGCAGTCGCTCAAGAGCCGATACAAGCTGGCCTCGTCGAGAGAGCTGAGCCTCCGTCCTGCGAAAGCCCCGTCGAGCACGGCACCGTCCATCTCCCCCGTGTCGCGATCAAGCTCCATCTCAAGCATTGTCGAGGAGACTCGCGAGGGGCCGTGAGGGGTCTGCGACGGCCGCCCGCCCATGCTTGAGATGCTCAGACCGCCCCAGCCAAGAAGCCAAACTCCGAGGCTTCCGAGCAGGAGAGCCATGTCGATTCGCCCCCGCAGCCCCAGCAACGCCGCAGCGCCAAGCATCAGAATCCCGCCGGCCACCCTGATTATCTTTGCCAGGGCGGCGGTGTTGGCGTGCCGGAAATTGTGCAGGAACAACCCCAGGATAGCAGCAGCCGCGATGCCGTACAGCAGAGTCATGGCTTGCGGCCGGTCATCGAGGTCAGCAGGCCGCGTGCCTGTTCGCTGTCCGGAGCAAGCCGGGTAAGACCTTCGACGCCACTTGCCGCATAGGCGGCCGCGGCGCGCAGCAGTTCGGACAGGGCCAGCGCAGCGCGGGTGTCAAAGCGGGCATAGGCCCCGCCGGTCAGACGAGCGACCTCTTGAAAGGCCCGGGCCGCGTCTGGATCGTGGCCCTCGTGGAACATGAACGCCTTGACCCCGAGCAGGCCGAGCTCCCCCGCGATCACGCAGAGATCATCGATCGGCTCTTCCATGGCGTCGCCAACAAAGACGAGCACCTTGAGCGGCGCCTTGCTCGCCTCTGATCGGACGTGGCGGAGCACGCGTCCGATCTGGGTTTGACCGCCCCGGCAGGAAATCTTCGTCATGAGGGTGGTCAGGCCTTGCGGATCTGCAACCCACCGGGAGGAGCGACATTCATCGAAGCCCCGGAAATACACAAGCTGGATCGAGAGCCCGCCGGCATGACTGGCAGCCGCGAACATCTCACTCTGAACCCGGCAGGCCAGATCCCAAGTGGGCTGGCGGCTCATGGTGGCGTCGAGGGCAAAGACGAGCCGCGCCCGTGGAACACCGCTCTCCAAGGGACCAAGCCGCCTAGCCTGCTCCAGAAACGACTCGATCGCGGAAGATGATTGCGTGAGGTTCTTCCTGTCAGTCATTGTCCCTCCATCCGTCTATGATGTGGTCACTCGGAGGAGGCTTGTAAATCAGCTGCGGAAGAACGAAGCGTTGCGGCTTGGCGCGCGATTGCGCAGCAGCTCTGCCGCCAGACGGACGGCCAAGTCTACATTATCAAGCTGACGCCAAGCCCTGAGAGCGGATATACTGAAATCGCACGCATCTCGAGCGTCCCGCCGGAAGGCGGGCCGGCGGGAGCCACCAAAGAGAGGTGGATCATGTCGTGGAGACGCACAGCGGTTGTGGCAGCCGCCATCGTGAGCTGCCTGACTGTATTAGACGTCGTCCTCGATTTCGTCGTCGACTGGACATGGTTTTCGGCCGTCGGCTACCTCGACGTCTTTTGGACGATCTTCAGTACCAAGGCCCTGTTGTTTCTGGCGGTCTTCGCGGCATCCGCGATCATCATCTGCTGTAACGGTTGGTTTGCATCCAGGTCTGCGAAGCATGCAACCGGGAACTCCCTTGAACCGGCAGGAGGCACGGTGCACCTGGCGCTATCGGCCGGCATGTCGAATGTCATTGGTAGACGTCTTGCTCTTATCGCCGCGGGTGCGGGCGTCATCCTCGCAGGGCTGCTGGCTGCCGGAGAGACCATCAACTGGGACCCTCTCCTGCGGTTTGTCTATCAGGTACCCTACGGCCAACGTGACCCCGTTTTCGGCAACGACATCGGCTTCTATCTCTTCTCACTCCCGGCCTATATTGCTCTCAAGAACTGGATGCTGCTGACGGTCAGCTTGAGTATTCTCGTCGCCGGAGCCGTCTACTGGACGCGTGACCATATCGAATTTGACGGCCAAAGCCTGACGATATCTCCGGCCGCCATCGCTCATGGCTCCGCTTTGCTCGGTGCCTTCTTCGCCGTSAAAGCGTGGTCCTACGGACTGGACCGCTATCTCCTCCTGTACGGCGACAATGGCGTCGTGGTGGGTGCAAGCTACACGGACACGCACGTTGTGCTGCCCGTCCTCTGGGTGCTCATCGGGCTTGCAGTCATTGCAGCTCTCATGTCGTGGGGCAACGTGTGGGCCCGCACTTACAGGCTTCCCCTAGCGGCGGCGGTGCTGGTCTTCGGAAGCCTCTATGTACTGGCTGAGGTGCTTCCTGCCTCGTTCGAGCGCTTGTATGTGAGACCTAGCGAGTTGGAGCTGGAGAGGCCATACATCCAGCAGAACATCACGCTCACTCGACACGCCTATAACCTCCATCGAATGGCCGCCAGGGCCTTCCCCGTCGAGCAGAGCCTGACGTCCGCCTCGCTCCAAGCCAATCAGGCGACCATCGGCAATATCCGGGTATGGGATGAGCAGCCGCTCCTGACCACATATGGTCAACTGCAAGAGATTCGGACTTACTACAAGTTCTGGGACGTGGATGTGGATCGTTACTGGCTCGACGGTTCCTACCGACAGGTGATGCTGTCGGCCCGCGAACTCGAGTCCGCGCTCCTCCCCGCCAATGCGCAGACCTGGGTCAATCGCCACGTGCTGTTCACGCACGGGAACGGTGTGATCATGAGCCCTGTCACCCAGAAAAGTGGCGAAGGGCTGCCAGTCTTCTATCTCCGCGACATTCCGCCGGTTGCGACCGGCGGTCCTCCGATTCGTGAGCCCCGCATCTATTACGGCGAACTGACCGACAACTACGTCATCGTCAAGGGAAGCACGCCGGAGTTCGACTACCCCAGGGGCAAGGACAACGTCTACACAACATACGACGGCGTCGGCGGTGTGGCGGTCGGCGCGGGTGCCCGGAGGATGCTCTTCGCCAGGTATTTTGGCGATCCGAACATCCTGATCAGCAGCTACGTCACCGACGAAAGCCGGATC
>NZ_JBFUHH010000181.1:0-3177 GCF_056402495.1 Microvirga sp. P4_A5
ACATAGGGCGACTGCGGCAACTTGATCGCTGCCGTCACGTCGGTCGGGAAGGGAATGGACCGTGACGGGTGACCTTCATGGGCTCATCGCCGGTTTTCTGGACGCGATGACTCACACCGAGCTGAGTGACGCGCCTCAGCGGATCGCAGGGTTGGTCGTGCCCAACGAGGAGCTCCACGCTTAGGCAAACATCTTTTCTCATTCGCGCCGCGACATCAATCTGGGATGCGCGCGATACTGGAGGTGCTTCGTCGGTTCGCTCGACCAGCTTGTGCACTCGAAGAGCTTCAGTAGCTTCGACGTGATAAAGCGCGTCCGCAGCGTATAGACATGGCGATCGCCCCGCGGATGCTGGTTGTGCGTAAAGAAACGCTGCGGCATGACGAGGTGCAGATGGTCTTCCGCCCGCGTCATGGCAACGTAGAGAACGCGCCGCTCCTCATCGATCTCGGTCTTGGTCCCGGTGCCCAGAGCACTGGGGATGCAGCCATCACGGTGTTGAGGATGAAGACCGATTTCCATTCCTGGCCCTTAGCGGAATGGATGGTCGAGAGGATGAGATAATCGTCGTCGAGATGGCGAATGCCAGCCTGGTCGCTGGTAGCGTTCGGCGGATCGAGCGTCGGCTCCGTCAGAAACCGCTCCCGCGAGGGGTAGCCTGTTGCGATCTGCACCAGGAGGTCGTCGTTGCGAACGCCCGCATCATCGTTGGTCCGCTCGAGATGGGGCTGGTACCAGTCCCGGACGAGTTCGATCTCGGCTGGCCAGCCAACCGATCCCAACTTGAGCTCACGGATCATGGTGATGTAATCGTCCCACGCCTCGCCGGCGCGCGGAGACGGCGACACGGTAGAAATCGTCGTGAGAGGGTCAGGAGCGCCGTTGATCGCGTTGATAACGTCGTTGGCCGAACGCGGTCCGATGCCAGGCAGAAGCAGCAGCACTCGGAAGGCAGAGATCTTGTCCCGGGGTTTTTGAACGAAGCGAAGTGTGGCGAGGATATCCTTGACGCCCCACCGTTGAGCGGGTGCGGAATTCGGCGCACCCGTTCGAAGGCAAGCGGATCCGACCTCTCAGATGTCGACCTGAATATCAAGCAAAGGCGCRTATTGCTGTGCACCGAAGATATCCGGGTCGCCCGCGCTGCCGCTTGGACGGATCCGAAAGATCGTAAACTTGATGGCGCAGGCGGGGTCGTATTCGACGAATTCCGCAATACGGCTCTGATCGATACCGTACAGGGTCGCGATCGTGGCGGGGCTGAGAACTTTGCTTTTTCTCACCTGATTGTAGACGTTGCGGTCCGTAAAGATAATGTCGAACGTGATCTTGTCGACACCGGCGTTCTTGCTGCGAATGGTCTTCGCGAGGTCCGATAGCTTTTTCATGATGAGGTGCTCAGGCGCCGATAATGGCGGTATGGGTGGGGAAAAGCTCCATCGGGTCATTGACCGCGAAGGTGTGGTTGATGGTCCAGCGATAGGCCGGAGACGCTTTCAGGACTTCGTCAAGGACGAACGCGACCCCGCCGGCCGTGCCTTTCACCTCGGGGAGGCGCGCGTAGAACAGCTGACGCGTGCCTGTCATACAGACCTCTTCGGCCATCTCCATGCTCGGCGCGACGCCCTGCACGACAATGCACAGTTCGTGGGCGGGGACTTTCACCGGTTCAAGATCGCCCATCACGCCGTTCCTACCGAACACGTTGTAGAAGAGTTCGTAGCCCGAAGCGCCGAAGCGTTCCTTGGTCTGTTCCTTGGCCCAGTCGATGACCTTGTCGATATTGGCGATCGTGTAGGGATCGCGCACCGACGCGATGCCGACGAAGCGTTCACCGACCTTGCCGGCGCCTTCGAGCTTTACCCGCACCCGCTCAGCCGGAATGAATCGCTGGCCCGTCACGCGCGTAGTGCGGGGGTCGATCTGTTCGTAGTGGCAATCGCGCATGTCGAGACGCCCGCCCGCTACGAATTCATCGAAGGGGTTTGAGCGCTCGTACATCGCGTGACCGGCCACGGACGCGATCGTGCAGCGCTGGCCCGGATGCATCGCCGTGACCGTCACGCCGGACCCTTCGATTGCACCGAGGACCGTTTCCTTTGCGCCGTAGGGCTCGGCGCAGAACGACGCGCATTCCAGCACCTTGCCAAGGTAATAGGCGTCCGCCTCGCTCGCGCCGCGATGAAGAGCCGCGGCGGCGAAGATGGCGCAATCGCTCGAACGACCGCCGATGATGACGTCGCACCCCTCGTCGAGAAGCTTTACGAATGGATGAACTCCCGCCATGGCGACGATCCGATCCGTTGCATCGAGTTCGGCTTCATCGAGCGGTTCGCGGCCATCAAGGCCTAGAACCGGCTCAGTGCTTCCGATGGCCTTACGTACGAGTTCCTTGTCGACTTCTGAATAGAAGTAGCCAAGCTTGAAGGGCGCAAGGTTGTGCTTCTTCGCGATCTCGCGAATGATCTCGACGTAGTGGTCGACCCGGCTGTTGGTGCCAGTATCGCCGGCGGAGCCAATGATCATCGGCACGTCGATACGACGCGACGCAAGAAGCATCGCTTCGAGGTCCTGCCGCTGCCAGGCCTCCGGAGACGTGGAAGTGTCCGAGCCCAGCGGGACGGGCCCGATGTCATCGCTGCCGGAATCGGCGGCGATGAAATCCGGGCCCGCCTCAACCCCGAGCTGGAAACTCTCAAGCTTGAGGGGGGCAAAGCCCAAATGGCCGTTTGGGCAAATGATTTTGATGGTCGGCATGGCAGACGTTCTCCGATCGGCGTCGATGGTGCTTCGATCCGGACAAAGCAAAGTCTGTGCCAAATCCCATGCGCTCGGGTAAGTCACTGACAGGGCGATGAAAATCAACCGTCGTGCCGCGGTCCGGCGCAAACGCCACAGCACCGCCTGTGACTTCCACGCGTGGACGCGCGCAATGCGCGCATTCTGTATGGACAAGCGCGCGTTTCGGCCGGTGGTCGCGGGAAAGCTTAATCGGCTCAGCTGAGGTCGAGCTTCAGTATCTGATGGCGAAGGGCATGCCGCGTCAGGCCAAGCCGCGCGGCAGCGTCTGTGAGGTTGCCATTGGTGACCGCCAAGGCATGGCGAATGAGTTTGGTCTGGAACGCCGCCGTCGCTTCGTAATAGTCGCCGTGCGGATCGATCGTCGCGGCGATGGCG
>NZ_JBFUHH010000182.1:0-3145 GCF_056402495.1 Microvirga sp. P4_A5
ATGGCGGGGCGCTGCTCGCGAACGCGAGGAGCCTCGGGTGCGGGGGCCGCAGCCGGGGGTGCAAGCGACGACGGTCCGCCGGCCGGTCCACCGCGTTCTCTCTGCCCGGGGCGCTCGCCCTGGGGCGGGCGAGGACGCTCCTGGCCTTCGGCTGCGGGGCCGCGCTCACGTTGTCCCTGCCCTTGTCCCTGCCCTTGTCCCTGCGCCGGGCGAGCCGGACCGTCACGGCGACGGCGCTGGCCGTCGGCCGTCGGTTCGTCGTCATCGCCTGGCTGAACCCGCATGGGCGGCGCCTGCGCGACGGTGATGGACGGGTTGTCCGTGAGTTGCGGTTGCGCCGACAGATGCGGCGCGAAAAAAATCAACGGGAGGGCGGTGGATGCAAAAAGCAGGTATGAATGTTTCATAGGTCCAGACATGGCGTGGTGAACATGAACCTCGACAATCCGAGCCGTTCATTTTTGTTCCTCTACGGCATGGCGCCCGTTGGCTCGAAACATGATAGACTTCGTCCAACCCGCTGAAAAATTGTAAAATTCAGGAACATGGCGCTATCCGCGATGGCTCTCGAGGAAATCTGAACGATCATGCAATGGAGCGATGAGGGAATCGTGCTCGGCGTTCGCAAGCACGGCGAATCGAGCGTCATTCTCGAATTGATGACACGCGACCACGGCCGCCATCTCGGTCTCGTGCAGGGCGGACGGTCCCGCACCCGCCAGCCGGTTCTCCAGCCCGGCAACCTCGTCCAGGCGACCTGGCGCGCCCGCCTCGACGAGCATCTGGGGGTATTTCAGATCGAGGGCCTGAAGCTGCGGGCCGCCGAATTCATCGCCTCGCCGCTGGCGCTCTATGGACTCGCGACCCTCTCTCATCTCCTGCGCAATCTGCCCGAGCGCGATCCTCATCCGGTTCTCTACGAGACCCTGACCACGCTCGTGGACAACCTCACCGATGCGGATCTCGCGCCAACGCTGTTTGTGGCGTTCGAACTCTCGATTCTGGCGGATTTCGGCTTCGGGCTCGATCTTGCGTCCTGCGCCGCGACCGGCACCCAGGAGGATCTCATCTATGTGTCGCCAAAAAGCGGTCGGGCAGTGAGCGCGTCGGCGGGGGAGCCGTACAAGGACCGACTTCTGCGGCTGCCCCCCTTTCTCGTCGGACAGAGCCGCGCCAACAATCCGCGCGCCGACGAGATTCGCGACGCCTTCGCGCTGACCGATTTCTTTCTCCAGCAATACGTCTTCGAGCCCCAGGGAAAAACCGCGCCGGCAGAGCGGGCGCGGTTCATCGCGCTGGCGACTCTCGATCTCACATGACGAAGAAATCCGCGTGGGTGATCTTGAGGTTTTTCTGAACCACGACGATCTCTACCGCCTTCGCCCGGCCGGTGCCGTCGGAATCGTAATAAACGATGCCGTTCTTCTTGTTGTAGACGATGCGATCGTTGGCATCGTGCGCGGCCGTTCCGGACCAGAACATGGAATTCGACAGTTTCAGCGGCTTCGAGGGGGTGCCCTTGCCGACCTTGAAGTATTTGTTCTCGAGCCAGATCGTGTCGTCCTTCACCGAGAAATCGGTGATCTTGTCGAGGTTGGTTCTTTTGTTCGCCCTGGTGTCGAGCACGAACACATCCGTGCCGTTTCCGCCCGAGAGGACGTCGCGGCCGAGCGAACCATAGATGCGATCATTGCCGAAATCGCCCAGCAGCGCATCGTTGCCGCCCGACCCGTTCAGCACATCGTTGCCATCGCCACCCGCAAGCCGGTTGGCGGCGGCGTTGCCGTTGAGAATATTGGCGAAGGCATTGCCGGTGAGACCGATTGCGGCGGCGCCAAGAGCGTTCACTACTTCGATTTCGGCATGGCCCAGAAGTTCATAGCTGAAGCTCGTGTCGATCGTATCGAAGCCGTCCCCGGCGGCCTCCAAGACGAGATCGCGTGCGTCGTCGATCATATAGCGATCATTTCCGCCACGCCCGGCGAGCCAGTTGTACCCATCTCTCTGCAGGCGGTCATCCCCTGCGCCGCCTGTAATCGTGTCGGCGACGGCGGTGTCGCGCGTCATCGCGCCGGACGCGAGGTCGATGCGGTAGGCCACGCTCCAGGTGAGCGCGCCATCCTGAACGCTCACCGTTGCGGCCTTGACGCCGGTTGTCGCGAAGGCGTGCGCGAATGCGGCGCCGCCGTTGACGGGAACCGCCGTGCTGGAACCCCCATCGCCCCAGGCCACGCTGACCGTCCGCGAAGCGCCGACGGCGAGCGCCACCTGGATGAAGCGGCTCTCGGCTATAGCCGCCGCGTAGGGCAGGAGGTTCATGTCGGTGAGGAAAATGTCGGCTATATTGTTCGTGTCGCCGGGGACGAGATTTCCCGCATAGCTCTGAACCACCACGAAGCGGCCGTCCGGACTGATCGAGGCGTCGTAACTATAGTCGTCGGCCTGTTCGAGACCTTGCGCCGGCTGGTTCGTCGTGGAGAGGCGGATTGTTTCGCCGGTGACGAGATCCTTGCGGAAAATATCCTTGTTGTTGTTGGTGTCGTGCGCCACGAGATTCGACGCTTCGCTTTCGAACGTGACATAGCGGCCGTCGGCGCTGATCTTGCCGTTGCCGCTTCCTGCGTTGGCCTGCGCCCCGGACGAGCTGGTCGAAACCCGAGTGATATTGCCTGTCTGCAAGTCCTTGACGAAGAGATCTGCCTCAACGTTGGTGTCGCCCGCCACGAGATTGGAGGCTCTGGACTGAAAGAGCACAAACCGACCGTCATCGCTGATTCGGGGGCTGTCGCTCTGATCGTTTGCCTGTGTCTGACCCGCGTCTCCAGCCACCGAAACCCGCAGGAGTTCACCGGTCAACACGTTTTTGCGAAAAATATCGCGACTCATGTTCGTATCGCCCGCAACGAGGTTTCCTGCGTTGCTTGCAAAGACGACGAATGTGCCATCGTCGCTCACGTCCGGAGTGAAGCTGACGGCATTTGCCTGAACCAGCGCCGCGTCCTTGGAGACAAGCGCAGTGACGCCCGTCTGCATATCTGTCAGGAAGATGTCGGTTTTCCCGTTTGCGTCCCCGACGACCAGGTCCGTGGCATCGCTCGTGAACACGACATATCGCCCATCCGAGCTGATATTAGACCCGTAACTC
>NZ_JBFUHH010000183.1:0-3076 GCF_056402495.1 Microvirga sp. P4_A5
GCCTCGCTCGGCCATCATCTCTTCGAGGTTGCGCAGGCTCAGACCATACGCGAGATACCACCGGACGCAGAGCAGGATCACCGAGCGATCGAAATGCCGACCTTTGAACATGACGTCCTTCCCCGAACTGGACAGCCAAGGTAGCAGGTAACAGGAAACAAAAAGTTTGCGACGAGCCCGGCGAAGACCAGTGCCGATCGTATCACGCTTCGGCTCCCGAACCCCTGAAACGTGCCAAAGATGCGAGGTATGCGGCATGGGCACCCGGCCGGCATCGCCCTTATGCGCGGCCTCCGACACAATCGTTGCCGCTTTCACGTGCGCGTGTTGCGAAGGAACTCGGCAAGACGTTGGCTGCGCGGATTCCCGAAGATCTCCGAGGGCGGGCCATCCTCGACGATCTGACCTTGCTCCATGAATACAACTCGATTCGACACGTCGCGCGCGAATCTCATCTCGTGCGTGACGATCAGCAACGTGGCGCCGTCGTCGGCGATGCTTTTCACGGTATTCAGCACCTCCTGAACGAGTTCGGGGTCGAGCGCGGATGTGACCTCGTCCAGAAGCACCAGTTTGGGATCCATCGCGAGAGCGCGCGCAATGGCGACACGCTGCTGCTGTCCGCCCGAGAGTTGACTTGGGTAATGGTCGGCGCGGGGGCCAAGCCCGACCCGCCCGAGCCACTTCTCCGCGATCGCGCGCGCCTCGTCGCGGCCGAGACGGCGGACCTTGCGCAGGCCAAGCATCACATTTCCGGCGGCGGTGAGGTGCGGAAACAGATTGAAGCTCTGAAAGACCATTCCGGTCATCGACCGCTGCCGCGATAAGTCGCGGTCGCGCAGGCGTTGCCGACGCCCGCCCGACATACGATACCCGATGGTTTCGCCATCGAGCACGATATCGCCGTCCTGAAATTCCTCCAAAAGGTTGACGCATCGCAGAAGTGTCGTCTTGCCGGACCCGCTCGAACCGATGATCGACACCACCTCGCGCGGGTTCAGGGCGAGGTCGACACCCTTGAGAACCTCCAGCGTCCCGAATTGCTTCCGCAGGCCCCGGATCTCCAGCAAGGGACACATGGTTTCGTTCATGGATGCCCTCCGACGCGGCGTTCGACGGATTTTCCGACCTGATCGAGGAAAATGTTGGCTATCAGATAAAGAACGCCGGCAAAGACATAAAATTCAATGGTCATGAAGTTTCGGCCGATGACTTCCTGGGTCTTCAGCAGCAACTCGCCGACGCCGATCATCGACAGCAGACTCGAACCTTTGATGAGTTCGACGCCGGTGTTGATCCAAGGCGGCAGGGCGCTCCGCAGAGCCTGCGGGAGGAGCACATAGGCGAGCATCTGCGGAAAGGTCAGGCCGATGCTGCGCGCCGCCTCCGCCTGACCGGGCGGAATGGACTGCAAGGCGCCACGCAGCAACTCGCCGATATGGGCGCCGGCAAAAAGCGCCAACGCAAGGATCCCCGCCTGGGTGGCGCTGAGGTTCAAGCCGGCCACCGACGGGATGTAGAATGCCGCAAGGATCAGGACGAGCAACGGCGTCCCCCGCATCACGTCGACGTAGATGCGGAAGGGCAACCGCACCAAAGCCGGCGCATAGACGAGCTGGATTCCGACGAGGCAGCCGAGCGCCGTGCCGCAGGCAATCGCCGCGGCCGCAATCCCGATCGTCAGAAGGAAGCCATCCCAGAGCGGCCAACGCGCTGTCCAGACCTGGTCGAGGAACAATTCCATGCGCGTGCCTTTCCCTGCTCAGAACTTGGGAAAGCGACGTTCGAGGCCGCGCAGCAGCGACGCGATGGCAAAGCACGTCGCCACGTAGAGGGCGCTTGCCACCAGCCACGTCTCGACGACACGGAAAGTATCCACGTTGATCTTGCGGGCTTCGAAAGTCAGTTCCGGAATGGCGATCGCGGCCGCGATGGAACTGTCCTTGAACATTCCGATGAACGTGTTGCCGAGGGATGGCAGGGCGTTGCGCAACATGATCGGCGCGGTGACCCAAAGGCCAGTCTGAAATCGCGTGAGGCCAATCGCACGGCCAGCCTCAATCACCCCTTTCGGCACCGAAAGCAACCCGCCCCGAAAAACCTCCGTCAGGTACGCGCCCGAATAGAGCGCGAGCGCGCCGATGAAGCTCTCATACTTGTCGAGCCGAAAACCTGCTTGCGGAAGCGCGAAATAGACCAGCAGGACCAGCACGAGGAGCGGCAGGTTCCGGATCAGCGTGACGTAGGATCCTGCTATCAAACGGCCGACGCGAGATGGCCCGACGCTGGCGAACGCCGCCAGCAGTCCGATGAAGGTCCCGATCAGGACAGCGCCGACAGCCAATCCAAGACCGATGGCGAGCCCCAACAGAAGCTTGTCGAAGCTCGCCCAGATCGCGCCGAAATGCAGCGAATACCCCACGGCCTGTCAGACCCGATCAGCGAAGCTCGTATGGGAACCCGATTTTCGGCTCGGGGGGGGATTCACCGAACCATTGTTCGAACGCCTTCTTATAGACCGGGAATGTCGTGCCGGTCATCGATTCCCGCAACGCGACGTTGACGAAATTCAGCCAATCCGGCTCACCCTGCTTGACGATGCACGCATAGCTTTGCGGATTCCAGCTGAAGCCAGAATCGACATAGCGTCCGGCATTCTGCTTCATGTAGTAGCGGAGCGACGAGGAATCGGTCGCGGCCGCATCGGCGCGGCCGGAATTCAGCGCCTGATACATTAGGTCGACGCTTTCGAACTGATCGACCTTCGCCTCCGGAAGCGCGTCGCGCACCATTCCTTCGGCAAACACGTTCTGGAGAACCGATACCGTTACTTTGTTGCCTGCCGCCTTCATCGCAGCGTAGTCGGCGTATTTTCCGCCCTTTACCAACATCAGGCTCACGCCCTCGCGGTAATAGGGAATGGTGAACGCCACCTGCTGCGCCCGAGCGGCGGTAATCGTCACGAACTGACAGGCAATATCAACCTTGCTGGTAACAATGTTTGGAATGCGGGCATCGGACGCCTGGTTGACGAACTCGATTTTCGTCGCATCGCCGAAGAGACCCTGGGCGATGA
>NZ_JBFUHH010000184.1:0-3045 GCF_056402495.1 Microvirga sp. P4_A5
GTGCAATTCGCGATAGGTGATCTTTTTTGATTCCGACGGGTCGTCGCCTTCCCAGATGATGGCGACCTGATCGCCCCGGGTGTCGAGATGCCGGTCGATGCAATTATACGCCACGTTGGTGACGCCGTCCTCGAACCAGCGGATCGAGACCTCGCCGGGGCCGAAATTGGTGTTCTTGATCCGGGTCGGCTGCCTGAACCAATGGATGCGTCGCGCCTCCTCGGCCCAGAAAGCGTCGGGATTCCGGATGGAAGCCTCGTACTTGGCCCGGTAACCCGCGTCATCCAGATAGGCGCGGTGGCTCCACTCGGACGGCACGTCGTAAATGTTTCCGGCGGAGTTAAAGGCCAAGTTGCTCATGGTCCTAGCCTCCTTGAGCGCCTCTTCCGGAAGCGCGTTTCCGTCCGATTGTCCGTCGACGAAACTCAAGCAGAGCTTGGGCCGGGTCACACCCAGGCGTTGTCTGTCGGCGCGCGTCGTATGACGGTCGGCCATAGCCGACTTTCCTGCCGAAGAATTATTCAATGTAGACCAATTCCGCAGAGCTTGGGTGGTTCCGAGGCTATTGTCGCGATTGGCCAGGTTACCGAGCGCCACCCTTGTCCATAGGATCCGACAGTGAGCCTAATCGAGCTTAGCCACACGAACGTCGCATACCGAGGTGCGATACCGGAATTTGCGGGATAACTGCCTACTCACGTAAGACGCAGCGGTAGCAGAAGGTTCGGACGCGATCGATGTGGATGTCGGCTCCTGGCACATTCCGGAAGTACATCGAATGTCGGCTTCGAGGCGCAAATCGGACGTGGCTTGCCAACTATGTTGTTTCAGACCCGATGCCGACGTCGACCAAACTTCGACATTGAGTTCCGGGTATTGTTGATTGGCTACCGAGTGTCATTGAAACCACTGGCGTGGGACCCGCTCTTCCCGACCCTTCCAGTATCCCCAGCTTCGGGACTCTCGTTCAGGTGCCCGCTTTCCCGGAGGAGCCGATGAGAGTTTCGGATGCACTTATCTGACCCCGTTCAGCGGAACTGGCGACCGACGCCCTGCCTGACCAGCCTCCATTTTGCCCGCCCTCATCTCTCGGCTAGACTCAGCCCTCAACGTCCGAGTCGCCAAGCCAGAGGTCCCCTATGCGCGCTGCCATCTACGCCCGCTATTCGTCCGATCTCCAGTCGGCGTCGTCGGCCGAGGACCAGATCGCCATCTGCAAGGAGCGGATCGCCCGCGAGGGATGGACGGTCGCCGGGATCTTCGCTGACGAGGGCATCTCGGGCGCCAGCATGCTGCGCCCCGGCTACCAGAACCTGCTGCAAATGGCCCGCTCCGGCGGCTGCGATGTGGTGGTGGCGGAGGCGCTCGACCGCATCAGCCGCGATCAGGAGCACGTGGCGGCCCTGTTCAAGCAGATGATGTTTGCCGGCGTGCGGATCGTGACGCTGGCTGAGGGCGAGATTGGCGAACTGCATGTCGGGCTTAAGGGCACGATGAACGCCCTGTTTCTCAAAGACCTCGCCGACAAGACCCGTCGTGGGCTTAAAGGCAGGGTCGAGAAGGGCAACTCTGGTGGCGGCCTCTGCTTCGGCTATAGCGTCCGGCGTGAGATGACCGCCGACGGCACGCCGATTCGCGGCGGAAGAACCATTGACGAGAATGAGGCGGCGATCGTCCGCCAGATCTTCTCTGACTTTGCGGCGGGAAAGAGCCCGCGCAGGATTGCCTTCGATCTCAATGATCGCGGCATTCCCGGTCCGCGACACAGCGCGTGGGGTGCCTCGACCATCAACGGCAACCGCGCCCGCGGCACCGGCATCCTCAACAATGAACTTTATCGCGGCCGGCTGGTCTGGAACCGCCTGCGCTACATGAAGGACCCGGATACCGGCAAGCGGCGCTCACGCGCCAACACCGACGATGCCGTGGTGGTCCATGAGGTGCCGGAGCTCAGGATCATCGACGAGGCCTTGTGGCAGGCGGCAAAGGATCGCCAGGCGACGATGGCGCAGGACACCCGACCCGACGCTCGCTCGGTCCAAAAGCCGTTCCACCAGCAGACCCGGCCCAAATTCCTGCTCTCGGGGCTGATCCAGTGCGGTTGCTGCGGCGCGGGCTTCGTCAAGGTCGGCAAGGACCGCTTCGGCTGTGCGTCGGCGCGCAACAAGGGCGCTGCGATCTGCACCAACATGCTGACTATCCGGCGCGAGACCTTCGAGGAAATTGTCCTCCACGGCCTCAAAGAGGGATTGATGGATCCAGCGCTGTTCAAGGCGTTTGCGGAAGAGTTTCATGCGGAGGTGAATCGCAGCCGGATTGACCGGCGCGCCGCGAGAGCGTCGATCGAGCAGGAGCTGTCCCGGACCAACCAGCGCATCCGTCGCATCCTCGACCTCCTGACCGGGAGCGATAATGCACCCCGCTCATTGATGGGCGATCTCAAGGCCCTGGAAGCGCGCAAGGAGCAGCTCCAGGCCGATCTGCAGGAGCCTGTCGACGTTGAGCCGCTGTTTCATCCGAACCTGGCGGAGATTTATCGGCAGAAGGTTTCGGATCTCGACCAGCTTCTCGAAGACCCCGCGACGAAGGACCAGGCGTTCGACCTGATCCGCAGCCTGATCGAGGTGATCCGGCTGGTGCCGGAGGATGGCGCGCTCAAGGTCGAGCTGCGCGGCGAGCTTGCCGGCATTCTGGCGTTGTGTGGTGGACATGCAAAAAGCCGGACCCTTTCGGATCCGGCTTTTGCGGGTCGACAATTAAAGATGGTTGCGGGGACAGGATTTGAACCTGTGACCTTCAGGATATGAGACTCACGGCGACACGTTGATCCAGTGTAGACGACCACGACTCGACTCAAAGCTCACAAAAAGCGAATGCGTGCGCGCTTGGCCCTTCGCAGCAGCGCACCCATTCCACCGAGGCTTCGAGATTGGCTCCAGCAGCGGATATTCTGAACCTACACGATGCCCCAGGCGCGGTAGCGTCGGCGACCAGTGAGTTCGCGGGGCAGCGCGCCGCCGAGCTGCAACAGCATCAGGTCGATTG
>NZ_JBFUHH010000185.1:0-3010 GCF_056402495.1 Microvirga sp. P4_A5
GTGCGTGGCAGGTTTCGGACAAACGAAAGCCCCCGGTGCTTTCGCACTCGGGGGCTTGTCGCTCTCAGTGGTTGCGGGGACCTGAAACCACTGAGAATTGACAGCTGAATGCTACTGCAGGTGGTCGAAATTCCATGAATAGCCGCCATGCTCATATCTTGGGGGTTGCGGTCGGCCCGTCAGCGAGGATCCGGCCGTTGCCGAGCACGATCGATCGGCGGCACAAGCAACGCCACATCCATGTCGTGAGTGATCAGCACGATTGCTCGTCCTGCGCGGGCGCTCGTGGCAATCAGGTCGAATAGAATTGCAGCCGCGGCCGCATCGAGCCCCCATAACCGCGCATAATGCGCGGCGCCCACGAAGCTCCGCGGGTTGCCGTCAAGATCCGTGTCGGGGCCCACCGAACCACAAACTGGAACGGCTGCACCGTGCGGTTTCCGGCAATCCTCTGGCCGCCTTCGACAATGGCGTCATCCAGTGTATGAGCACGCTATGCTATTGCCTGTGCCCTGCCTTTTGTCTGGAAGATACCTCTCGCCATGAGTTCCCTTACGCCGAGAGGATAAGTTCAAACTGTAAGAAGCTCCAGTCCGATGGAAGCTAGAGTACAAACCAGCCCTTTTGCAGGTCGATGGCACCTTTCAACTTGATCACCGCTTCGGCAGACTTGTCTCTGTCGGTGTTGAGATAGACGTAGGTTTCCTTATTCGTCTTCTCGTAGCGCACCTGCCCGGCCTTGGTGAAATCACTGGTACCCATGAAGTAGAACTTCTGTTTCCCCTTCTTTGTCACATCCGCATCGATGGCGCTCAGGTCGATCCGGTCGCCCCCCCTGCCGAAGAAATCGGTGATGTAGTCGGCCGTTTTTTTGGATGCACTGGTATCTTTGTTGCCAAAGACAAACACATCTTTGCCCGAACCGCCCGTAAGCGTGTCCTGGCCAGCACCGCCAGTCAGCCAGTCATTGCCCGAGCCGCCATTCAGGACATCCTTGCCGGCTCCGGCATTCAATGCGTCGTTGCCTCCCCCACCAGAAAGCTTGTCCGCTCCCGAGCCACCAGCCAAAACGTCGTTTCCAGTCGTGCCGGTGGTGGTCTCATTGAGGATGTCCTGCAGCGTGATGGTTAGGGTCCGGTCAATGCCAAGCCCTCCCTGATCAGTCGCCCGCACAACAACGCTATGGCTGCTGGCCTGCTCGTAGTCGAGCAGGGCACCATTGGCCACCACCAGCTGCTTGCCCTGAAGTGCGAACCGGCCTCCGGCACTGTCCAGCAGCGTGAAGCTCAGGGCGTCCCCATCGAGATCCAATGCGGAGAAGCCGCCCAACACGGTCCCGGTGGCGCTGTTTTCGAACACAGTGGCGCTCGACAGCTCAAGATCAGCAGGGGCATCGTTGACTGGAATGATGGTAACGTCGACCACCTGTTCAACGCTCCCGCCCTTGCCGTCCGACACCACGATGTTGAAGCTATCCGAGCCATTGACGTTGGCGGCAGGGCTGTAGCTGAAGGTGCCGAGGGCCTGGTCGAGCGTAACGGAACCACGCTGCGGAACCGCCCCACCTTTGATGGAGTAGGTCAGGGCATCGCCATCCAGGTCACTTGTCCCAATCAGCGCGCCAGTAAGCGGTGTGTCCTCAGCCGTTGTAAGCGTCTGTCGTGCAGCCGAAACAGTCGGAGCATCGTTCACGGGTGAGATGGTCAAGCGGAATCTCGACAGAGTGATAAACCCATTGCCGTCGGCGACAACCGCCAGGTCGATCGTGCCGTTGAAGTTCAGCGGCGACGTGCCCGAGAAAGTCCTGGTTCCGGCATCGAATGTAAGCCAACCCGGCAAGGCCGATCCGTCGGCCAGCGTGACTGAGAAGGCCAGGCCCTGCCCGTCGCCAGGATAAACGCCCTCTGGGATCTGGAACGATAACGGCACGTCCTCTGTGACGGTCTGGTCCGCGAGCACGACTTTGGTCAGTTGGACCGTCCCGTCCAGGAACTCTAGGAGTTCGACGCCGTCGACAGTGTCCTGCCCGTCGCCTTCGCTGCGCTGATCCTTGATGATGATGGTGCCGTCCGCACGCATCCCGATCGTGTAATCGGATTGACCGCCCGTAAAGACGGCCATATCGCCGATGCTGTCTCCACCACTGATCGCATCGTTGCCGCTTCCGCCTAACAGCCTATCGTTGCCATCACCACCTGTCAGCGTGTCATCGCCCGCCCCTGAGCGGATGGTGTCGTCGCCGGCGCCGGCCACGATCACGTCCCGGTTGGCGCCGGTCTCGATCGTGTCGTTGCCCGAACCCGTCGTGACCGTGTAGCGCTCGACGCCGTAATGGTAGAGCCGGGCGTAGCCGCCGATCGTGCTCGAGCTGGAATAGCCGTCGATGCTGGCATAGTCGCCGTCGAGATACGCCGCCTCCGTCAGCCCGGACCAGTCCACCACCAGGTGGTCGTCCGCGCCCGCGCCCATGTGGACGGTGTCGATGGCGGTGTCGTCCTTGGTCGTGCCGGCGAACACCTGCACCGTGTCCGAGCCGTCCTGCGTGTAGACCGTGTCGGCGCCGATGCCCGCGTCGCGGTTCAGGATGATCACGTCGTCGAAGGCGCCCGCGCCGGTCTTGAACTCCTCCAGGCGCTCGACGCTCTTGACGAAGCGACCGTCCGCCAGCGCCGTGTTGCTGGCGTTGAGGTCGAGCATGATCGCCTGCGTCACGTCCGACCAGTCCGCCCTCCAGCTGTCGTTGCCGCTGCCGCCGTCGACCTGATCCCAGCCCGCCCCTGAGCGGATGGTGTCGTGGCCGGCGCCGGCCACGATCACGTCCCGGTTGGCGCCGGTCTCGATCGTGTCGTTGCCCGAACCCGTCGTGACCGTGTAGCGCTCGACGCCGTAATGGTAGAGCCGGGCGTAGCCGCCGATCGTGCTCGAGCTGGAATAGCCGTCGATGCTGGCATAGTCGCCGTCGAGATACGCCGCCTCCGTCAGCCCGGACCAGTCCACCACCAGGTGGTCG
>NZ_JBFUHH010000186.1:0-2532 GCF_056402495.1 Microvirga sp. P4_A5
TTGCAACTCTGTCGGCATTCATGGCCACGAGCTTGCCTGCTTATGCAGCCGACCTGAAGGTAGGCGCCAATGTGGGGAACGTGCCGTGGGAGTTCCAGAACGAAAAGGGCGAGATTGTCGGGTTCGAGATCGATCTCGCGCAGGAGGTCGGCAAGCGCCTCAACATGAACGTCTCTATCGTGAACATCCCGTTCAACGGCTTGTTCGCGGCGGTTCAGTCAGGGCAGATCGATGCGGCGGTATCGTCCATCACGATCACCAAGAAACGCCTGGAATCAGTCTCCTTCGCCCAGCCCTATTATGACAGCGACCAGTCGCTCGCCGTGCGGGCGGATTCTCCCGTGAAGGATTTGGCTACGATGAGCGGCAAGGTCGCGGCCGTCGATACGGGCTCCACCGGCGACATGTGGGCCACGCAGAACCAGGCGAAGTACAAATTCTCGGATATCCGTCGCTTTGAAGGTCTGTCGCCGGCCATGCTCGATCTCGCAGCCGGTCGCATCGATGGCTATATCAGCGACATCCCGGCGGTCCAATACTACATCAAAGACAAGCCGAGCTACAAGGTTGTCGAACGGATCCCGACGGGCGAGCAATACTCGATGATGTTCGCCAAAAACAGCCCGCTCCTGGAAAAGGTGAACGCCGAAATCACCAAAATGAAGCAGGACGGTACTCTGGCCAAGATCCACGAGAAATGGTTCGGCGCCAAGGCAGACGCAGGTTCCACGACCGTCAAGGTGATGGAGATGCCGAAGCTCTGACAACGAGATTAACCGAGCGTCCGGGGGCTAATCACCCCGGGCGCTCTACCGCCGCCGAACGATCGAGAGCGTGACCTGCAATGTCAATTTTCGACACCTTCCTGAACTGGAAGGTTTTTGTCCAAACTCTTCCGTTGCTCCTGTCCGGCCTGACGACGACGCTCACGTTGGGGATCACGGCTATCATCCTCGGCTTCATCGGGGGGCTCGTGCTCGCGCTCGTTCGGCTCTACGGCGCCTCGCCGTTTCGACAGATTGCCGTCGCTTATATCGATGTGTTCCGCTCCATCCCGATCCTGGTCCTCCTTGTCGTCATCTATTATGCGCTTCCCTTCGTGGGAATCAGGCTATCGCCGTTTGGCGCAGCGGCCTCCGCGCTAAGCATCGTCTCGGCTGCCTATTCGGCCGAAATTTTTCGCGCCGGCATCGAGGCTGTTCCCAAAGGCCAGTTCGAGGCCGCGCATGCGGTGGGTCTGAGCCCATGGCGGCTCATGGGCGACGTTGTCCTGCCCCAGGCACTGAAGATCGTCATTCCTCCGATCACGTCCAATTCCATCAACGTCATGAAGGACACGGCCCTTGCGTCTGTCGTCGCCATGCCGGACCTCCTGAAGCAAGCGACGCAGGCGCAGGCACTCGCCGCGAACCCGACGCCCCTCATCAGCGCGGCTCTCATCTATATTGCGATACTGCTGCCGCTCGTGCGCCTGGTCAGCGTGTTCGAAAAACGCCTCGCGCGGAGGGGACGTTGATGCAGCCCATCATCGAAATGAAGGGCGTCGTGAAGTCCTTCGGACATTTCGTTGCCCTGCAGGGCGTGGACCTCAGCATCAGGGAGGGCGAGATCGTCGTGATCATCGGTCCTTCCGGCTCAGGCAAGTCGACGCTGATCCGCTGCATCAACCAGCTCGAAGAGCACAACAGCGGCGACATCGTCGTCGACGGCATGGAAATCGGCCGCGGCCGCAAGCGCGCGGTCCAGGTCGAAGTCGGCATGGTCTTCCAGAGCTTCAACCTCTTTCCGCACATGACGGTCCTGCGAAACGTGGCGCTCGGCCCCGCGCGCGTTCGCGGCCTGAGTTGGAGCGAAGCGGACGAGCGGGCGAGGAAGCTCCTGGTCCGTGTTGGTCTCGAAGATCACGTCACAAAATATCCGACGCAATTGTCCGGAGGGCAGCAGCAGCGCGTCGGGATCGCCCGGGCTCTGGCCATGGAGCCGAAAGTTCTTCTTTTCGACGAGCCGACCTCCGCTCTCGACCCGGAGATGGTCGGCGAGGTTCTCGATGTGATGCAGCAATTGGCAAAGACCGGCGTCACCATGATCGTCGTGACTCACGAGATGGGCTTTGCCCGTAAGGTCGCCGACCGGGTCGTCTTCATGGATGGCGGGCGCATTGTCGAGGAGGGATCGCCCGCCGAGATTTTCAACGCACCGCAGGATCCACGCCTCAGAAGCTTCCTCCAAGCCGTTCTGTCCCACTAGGCTGTTGCGCCCGTGCAAACGATCAGCGTCAGACGCCTCACCCCATCGGCTTTCAGTCCCTTCGGAGAGGTGTTGTTCTTCGACCTCGCGCACAGCAAGCTCGTCAACGATGGGCGTGCTCTGAGGTCCGATACGCGCGCCCGCTTTGACACGGCCTCGGATAATGGCGCGCCGGTGCTGGCGGTTTACAGAGCACGCGGTGAATCCCTGCCGCTGCACCTGCGAACCTTTGAGCGCCATCCCCTCTCGTCGCAGGCTTTCATGGCCCTGTCGGCGGAGCTCTTC
>NZ_JBFUHH010000187.1:0-2520 GCF_056402495.1 Microvirga sp. P4_A5
GGCTTATCTCGACCGTCGGCTGCCTCAGTGGCGTGAAACCGTTCGGGGTCGTGAGCACGCTCGGCCGGGCGCTCAGTCGTCATCGGGTGCGATGTCGGAAGAGGAGGCCCATCAGGTCCTTGGACTTCAGCCGGGCGCAAGTCTCGACGAGATCCGACAGGCACATCGAAGACTCATAAAAAAACTTCATCCCGACCAGGGCGGTTCGACATATCTGGCGGCTCGGGTGAACCAAGCCAAAGAGATCCTTTTGAGCCGGCAACGCTGACAGGATCCAGCGCGGGAGCGCCTCGTGGACCAAGCCGTGCAGCTCCATGGCCGATGCCGCGCGCAAGGCTTTACGAGGGTGAGCTCCCGGCTGAATCCTTCGCTAGCATGGTGGCCATCGCCATGAGCCAGCCGGAAAATGTGGACGTGAACGAGATCCTGTTCCGACCGACCAGTCCGGAGTACTGAACAGGCTAGGCTAGCCGCAGACAACGATCTTCTAGCTTCGAGCGAGGCCCGCAGTCGTGACGGTAGGTCGGCTGTGGAAGCAACAATTGGTTATGCTCCGAGATGCAAAAGCGAACTGACAAGAACACTAACGGCAAGCCTTCGCGCGCTGGAATGAGCGGTTGGTTACCGCGCCGCCTGCCAGTGACCGCGCCGCCGACGCGCTGGAGCCGAACTCCGCATGGACCGCCTATCTCCAGGCAATGAGCGGCTTCATCAGCGGCGACACGCTGCAGCGGATCTCAATCGCGGATTACACCGCCTACGACATGGCGTCGAGCGGCTACAACTGGCGAGTGCCAGCGGGCTATGGCTCTTTAATCACCTCCAGCCTGCCAGGTCAGGCATCGCTCCGTCTGTCGACACCTGTGCGCGCCATTGGGCTGGACGGGACTGGCGTCGCACTGGAAACGTCGGGTGGCACGATCCGGAGCCGAGCCGCCATGATCACGGTCTCGACTGCGGTGCTTGCCGGCGACGCGATTGCATGGCCGTCGTCGCTCGATCTATGGCGCGACGCCGCGTGCCGCCCCGCTCGGCCCGCAAACCCGTGACGCGCGCCCGGCCGCTGGAATCGCCAGCTTTTCCTAGTGGTCGCCTTTACTTGGTGATTTAACTTGTTTTCGGCAATCGCACTGATGGTACGTCGCGGTGCGCTCCAAACCGAAGCTTGGGTCACTCGATCTTCCAAGGTCTCTTTTGGGTCAGGCAGTGAAGTTTGTTCACTGAGAGGAATGTCCGATGTTCCGGTCCAAAGCGGAATTTCTCCCCGCGTCAGCCTCGTGCCAGGAGCGGTCATTCCGGCAGAATTGAGTTTGGGCGTCTGCGATTATCAGGCGTTCCATGTTTGGACTGCGCCGAGCGCTCGCAGGCTTGGTGCGACAATCGCACGACAGATCCCCCGGTGCCGGACGGTTAGACACACGTCCACACGTTCACTGGCAGAGTGACTCCACGCAAAGAGTGGTGCCCCCCATCAGAAAGGCGCCGTAACACGACCAACTGATCTCCGCTCTCTTCACATGCCCGTGCAATCAAGGATTGACTGACAACCAGTCGCGATTGCAGCGCTCGGCACAGCTCCTGCATCCTGCTCGCGGTATTCACCGTCGCCCCGATCGCTGTGAAGCTCATGGAGTTGCGCGTCCCGATATCGCCAAGAACAACCACACCGAAGTTGGCGCTCACGCCAACACCAATGGGAGTACGGCCAGCTTTAATCCGCTTCGCATTCCAAAGCTCCACCTCGTCAATGATGTTCACCGCGGCGTGCAGCGCATCGGTCGCCTCCCGTCCGGTGGGATTGGGTACGCCGAAGAGCGCCATGAGCGCATCGCCCGAAAACTTCTCGATGGAGCCCCGTTGCGCAAAGATCACCTTTGCCATCCGGCGGTAGAATGATCGAAGCAGTCCAACAACACGCTCCGGCGCCAAGCTCTCACTGATTGCAACAAATCCAACGATGTCGACGAAGAGAACCGCTATCGCCTGCCGCCGCACAGGGCCGAGAGGGTGGTCTCTCTGAGCCAAGGTTTCGACCATTGCAGGCGAGAAGTAGCGTGCGAGGTTGGCCTTCCTCCGGTCTGCCTCACGGGCAGCTTGTTGGGCTTGCGCGACACGCCGTTCGGCCTCGACCCGCGCGGTGACATCGCGTTGGACCGCAACGAAGTGGGTCATCTGACCAGCCTTGTCTCTCAATGGGGTGATTGACCACTCCATGACAAACTGGCTGCCGTCCTTGCGATAGTTGACCGTTTGGCCTTCCCAGCGGTGTCCCCTCTTTAGCGCGTCCCGCATCCCGGAAAAGATCGAAAGGTCAGTACTCGCACCTTGAAGGATCCGGGGCGATTGGCCGATCATGTCGCGCGCGCTCCACCCCGTCATGCGTTCAAAAGCGGGGTTGGCATAGACGATGATCGGACCAGGCCTTTCCAAATCAGCATCGGTGACCAGAATGCTTTCTGAGGCTGCTTCGAGCACGGCGAAAGGCTCGATCCCGGTACCGTCAAGTGTCATCTGCGGTCC
>NZ_JBFUHH010000188.1:0-2506 GCF_056402495.1 Microvirga sp. P4_A5
GAGTTGTCCTGGTCGACGTCGGCGTCGTTCGTATTATCCTGGTCGACATCGGAGTCCTGATCCGTGTCGACGTCTACGTCCTGATCTTGATCCTGATCGAGATCCTGATCAATGTCGGCATTAATGTCGAAATCAAAATCGTTGTCTTCAAAGTCGGGCATGGCGCACACTCCCCGTTCGTGAAGGCCGTCTCGAGCGAGCTTGTCGCCCAAAGCGGATCGGCGGGTCAGGCGATCCGGTTGATCGCTGTATTGCCCGGACGATGAACGATTTTCCCAGCTTCGGATTTTAGAGGATAGCTGCCAAAATTTACTGAGCTGAAAGACCTAATTGAGCCTAGACAATTAATCCGCTTGGGTAGGACGGCCGCTGTTCCGGAAACGAGTGCGGCGGGAATCGAAGTGCTGCGAAGAGGGGATATTAGTCTCGGGCGCGATTTATTGTATTATACGTCCACGTCGCCCACATCGACGAAGATGTCCACATCGCCGTCGGCCCCCGCATATTCTTCGAAACCGGCATAGATCTCCGGGCCGTCCTCATCGTCGGTGATTTCCGCAATCCCCGAGGCCACAGCGTCGAGAATTGACGCAACATCGATATCGACGTCGGCATCCAGGTCATCGCGGATTTCCACGTCGACGTCGACATTGCTGTCGGTCTCCGTGTCCTGTTCGATATCGGCCGCGATGGCGTCGTCGTCATCATCGTCGATGTCGATGTCCGCATCGCTTTCGATCTCGACGTCATCCTCGACGTCCACATCGACTTCGATGACAATTTCGCCGTCGTCGCCCTCACTGATCTCGACATCGACCTCGATTCTCTGATCGACTTCCGGCCGCTGCTCCCCCGAGACTGCGATATCGCCGCCATGAGAGTCGGCGTCATCGCTGTCGAGATCCGCATCCTGATCGAGCTCGCCTTGCTGGTCGATCTCCGCGTCAAGCTCAACGCTGGCAGGCGTTCCGACAATCGTGACATCGAGGTCCACGTCGTCATCCGTCTCGGATTTTTGATCTAGATCCACAATCAGATCATCATGGTCGTCGCTCTCATCGCCCCCGGTCGGATCGTCCTCGGGACCTTCCAGATCAGCCGGGGTCTCGCTGTCATCAGGGTCCATCGTGCTCTCCATGGCGCAAGCGCGGACGGCCGCACTGCTTCATCATCCCGTCAATCGCGACGGACGGGAAGAGGCCAAGTCTGGTGAGCTGTGGCCTGCCCGCGGGCGAAGATCAGACGGTTCGGCCTAGCCTGATCGGGGTAGCTAGGCACTGGAGAGGCGCGGTCACCCGATGGGAGTAGCTCAGCGCGGGGCTTCGCGACGACAGTGGATCATAGAGAATCCCCATGTTGCCCGCTGTAGCCGTTGGGTTCTGGCGAGGACCAACCCACAGGCGGCTTCATTGGTCGATAGACTTCAACCAGCAGAGGATGGCAAGCCGCCTCGTCGCTCGAGTGTTTGGCGCTGCAATCGCCACCCGGACAGGCCGACAACGCTCCCAAAAGGTCGATTTCAGCAAAAAATTCCAGAAAGTCGCCCGGTCTGACGGGACTCGCTTTCATGAAGTACTGCCCCGTATCGCGCGTGAAGCCCGTACACATGAAGACGTTGAGCACATCATGCACCGCAGGCTCAACCATCGTGCGAGGACGGCGAAGATGACGCGCCAGAGCCCGCGTCAGGTTGGAGTGGCAGCAATGATGGTAGTCCTGCCCGGAGAGCAGTCGGTGGGTATAGGGATCGCAACGCGTCCCGATGACGTCATGCACGGACCCTCCCCACCCGTCGAAACCATACCAGTCGAGCGTGTCCTGTGTGATCGTCGCCATCGGCCGAAGATACGGCAGCGAGGACCAGAGACGATCGCCAGTGGACAGATGCGTCCCGTGCAGAGCCCTGGTCTTTCCGGAGAAGAACCGCTCATCGAGATTTCCAGCGGACCATAGGTTCAGATCACCGACTTGGGAGCCTTCGATCGACACGATGCGAAAGAAGCAGCCGGCCGGAACCTCGAAGCATCGTGCATCGCGCGGCGGCACGATCACCTCGTCGATCTTCCGCCAGCCCTCCCGGGCGGCGCGGTAGGCGGGGAGATCGGGAGAAGCCAAACTTTCCGTCGGATAGCAGATGACAGGCGCAACCTTCCGACGCGCCTCCGCATCGAAGGGGGCCGGCAGCTCACTCGTTTCAGGTTTCATCCCGCTCTCCAGCATTCAATGGGCGACATTGTACCGAAAGACGAGCGGTCGTGGCTAGCGGGACACGGGGGGCTTGGGTGCGAGATCTGGTTACACGATGTGCGATGTAACAGAGCGCTGCGGAATCGGCGCGCTACCCGCTGATTCGGCCTGGGTGCCCTGTGGAGAAGGCGCCGGCCCCGGGGCCAGTACCGGCCGACATGGTTCAGCTTCGCAGCAACGCCGCCTTCTGGAGTTTCGTCAAGAAGCGACTTCCTCGTCGGAAACCTTGTGATAGAGGAGCGTTGCGAGCGCTGTGCGG
>NZ_JBFUHH010000189.1:0-2361 GCF_056402495.1 Microvirga sp. P4_A5
GTCCCGGGGAGGCGATTTCTCGCGCGGCTGCGGCTCCGTCGATGGCGCGGCCGCACCATCGGCGCCAGTTCCGAGGGGCAGCGGCGCCTGCATCGCCACGAGGGCCTGCCCGCCCGCCTCGACGTTGACGCGATTGTTGACGCTGACCGGGCCCGGCACCAGCCCCCGCCCGCGCGCCAAGGCCTCCCGCAACCGAAGGCCCATGTTCACCAATCGCTCGGCCTGCCGGATCGTCATGTCCCGATGTTCCGGCGAAATCCCGAATTCCCGCGCCCGCTTGAGGGACTCCAGGGCATTCATCTCGATCGCAACCAGCTGACCGACAAGAAGCCCCTCGTCGCCATCCCGCGGGGCGCATTCCGCCATCGCCGCCATCGCCACGTCTCGGCCGTTATAGAGCCCCAATGTGTGAGGCACCGCGTCCGCGACGAGAGCTTCGATCCCCTCTCGCAAGGCGGTACGCTTGGACCCGGTTGCCGCCTCAGGCGCGGTCGTGTCGTCCGTTGGCGCGATCAGTTTAGTGCCGTCCTTCATGACGTCCTCCATCGATGAAACAGCCCCGATCTACATCGTCCGCCGAATAGTGCGCCACCCCACCGCCAGACATGGAGGCAAATTCGTTTCTGTTGTTTACAGTATTCTTGAGTGTCGACTGACTTAGCCTTGGCCTATCAAACAAATCTCACGACGATATCATTAGGTCGCCAGTACTGTGCATGGGGTTGTTCCGCAGGTTTGCGATCGAACTTCGCTGACGGGCGCCTCGATGAAACTATTCGTCCGGTGTCGTGCGTGAGCACGGGTCACGCCGACGGCGGTGATCCCCTGGTCATCGCCCATGGAAGCCACGTCGTGACGGGCGACATTGTCTGGTTGCGATTGCCTTGGAGGGATGATGCGGGATCTACGAGACGCCCGCTGCGAATGGCCAGCAAATCTGGGGCGCTTTCGATCCCCGCTTGGCTATTTGGGTGGGGACGGGCTTTACGCCGTCATCCGCGAACTCGGACACGCCGTCGGCCTCGACACCTTGAATCGCATCATCTACGACAAGGCCACGGGCTGCCTTGATTCCGATCCCGATGGAACGGGTTCTCCCCTCAAATCACGCTTTCCATTCTCACCAATAAGGTCAGTCGCGACGCGACCGATTCCTTTGTAATGTAACGCGTCCGGTTACGGTTCCGATTTACTTCGTCGGGTCAATTTCGAGTTCTAGCTTCACCGCATCGAGGGGGACACCTTCGAGGTGGGCAATCCGTTGGCGGGCCTCATCGAGGACCGCCTGCACAGCGGGCGCATGGGGGACGGAAACAATGGGTTCGGGTCCAGCATTGTCCGGTTGTTCGACGCTGGGCAAGATTGCGCGGGACAAGGAATCTGACGGCAGTTCCGGGTCGTGGACGAACGAAACGCCGTGATCATTTCCGTGGGACCAGCGGAGGTACACGCGAATGGCTGGGCCCCTCTTGGGGATATCCAGCTCGAATTCCGGCGGCAGGAAAACCGGATGCGCAAACGCGAGCCTTGCGCCGGTGTCGGAAATATCGCGGACGGAGCAGTCGATAACGGACTTGCGATTGTTGAAAATGATGCGCCCGGCGAGAAGAGAACGGGCGCGTCGCGATTTGCGCTTTTCCACCAAATTGTCACCCATCATCACGCAGGCACCCGTCGAGGACAGAAGGTCCATGTTCCAGCCTCGATAGACACAAGTTGCGCCGTCGAAAATTTGAACCGTTGCCACTCACTACAACAGAAAGCTTATCATAGTATCGAATGTCGCCCCGCTCGTTAATCAAGCGCTTCATTGATTCACCGTTTTCTCCAGATTGACGCGAGCAGCCATGTGGGCGACGGTTCACCTTGACCGGACAGAGCGATGGTCAAAGGGATATTGGCCTCGGGCGACCTTTGCAATGACCTGATGGTGTCGATCGCTTCCACTCCGTCAGAAGCCACCAGCCTGTCCGTCCTTGCGGGGATCGGAACCCGCCACATAGCCGCCCTCGACTTTCTGGATAAGTTGGCTGCCGCCAAATCCGAAGCTCTGGTCAGGTGTTTCCGATTTTATGACATGTCCTCGCGCCGCGAGACCCTCGATGAGTTCGGCGCGCATCGTTGATTCGAGGGCGACTTCCAAACCTTGCAGAATGCGCCAGCGGGGCGCGTCCGACGCCGTCTGCGGATCCTGCCCCCAAATCTGCGTTCGCAGGACCATTTGCACATGGCCCTGGGCCTGCATCGGACCGCCCATGAGGCCGAACGCCATCGTGGGTTCGCCGCGTCGGGTCACGAAGCCCGGAATGATGGTGTGGAACGGGCGCTTGTTCGGGCCGACCTGGTTGGGATGTCCAGCTT
>NZ_JBFUHH010000190.1:0-2299 GCF_056402495.1 Microvirga sp. P4_A5
GGCTTATCTCGACCGTCGGCTGCCTCAGTGGCGTGAAACCGTTCGGGGTCGTGAGCACGCTCGGCCGGGCGCTCAGTCGTCATCGGGTGCGATGTCGGAAGAGGAGGCCCATCAGGTCCTTGGACTTCAGCCGGGCGCAAGTCTCGACGAGATCCGACAGGCACATCGAAGACTCATAAAAAAACTTCATCCCGACCAGGGCGGTTCGACATATCTGGCGGCTCGGGTGAACCAAGCCAAAGAGATCCTCTTCAGCCGGAGATGCTGACAGGGTCTTTACGCAGGAGCACACCGTCAGGTTAACCGGCGGGTGACCGGATCAAGGCATATGTGAGGGATGAAGAAGACCCATCATCCCCGTTATGCCCGTCACCGCTTCCCGCCTGAAGTGATCAGCTATGCGGTCTAGTTGTACTTCCGGTTCCCCTTGAGYCTGCGCATGGTCGAGGAGATGCTGGCCGCCCGCGGAATTCTGGTTAGCCATGAGACCGTAAGGCAATGGGCGCTGAAGTTTGGACAAGCCTTCGCCAACCATATCCGCAGGCGACGGCCCGCACCCGGAGACAAATGGCATCTCGATGACGTCGTCATCAGCATCGGCGGCCGGAAGCATTGGTTGTGGCGGGCCGTCGACCAGCACGGGACCGTCCTCGACATACTGAATCAGAGCCGCCGGAACGCAAAGGCCGCCAAGCGGCTGTTACGAAAGCTGCTCAAGAAGCAGGGCATCGCTCCTCGCGTGATGATCACGGACAAGTTGGCCAGCTATGGCGCGGCCAAGCGAGAGATCATGCCGGGTGTCGAACATCGGCAGCACCGGGGATTGAACAATCGTGCGGAGAACAGCCATCAGCCCACCCGACGACGGGAGCGCATCATGAAGCGCTTCAAGTCCGCTGGGCAGGCGCAGCGTTTTCTCTCGGTTCACGACCAAGTCGCAAACCTGTTCCGCCGCCCGCCCACACCAATGCAGAAGATCATCGCCGTGTCCGCGCTCAGGCCTTTCAGGTCTGGGCTGAGGTGACTGGCATCGGGAGTGCCGCCTGATCTGTCGTCTCAGTGAGGCGCTTTGCCTCCAGCTCATTAAATTGACGGTGCCTCCTGGCGCGTTTGGAGCGATGAACGTCATTTCGTGCGGAAGACTCTGCCCGAGGCGTCGGCGGTGTTACATCGGGTTTCCGAGACGAATTCAACGCTTTTTGCAGCAGTCGCACGTTTGATATCCGCAACTCGATAAGGCATTTCGCACTTCAGTAATCGGGCACTCCCCCGGTCAAAAACGATTGACGCCGTTCTACATTGTGAGACGGAAAGATTGGTGGTTGGAAGCTGACGCAAAGTTCACGCGGTATGCGCAAACGATAAACACGTACTTTCAACGAGGAGATTGACGACAAAGCCTATTGATCTCTACTCTGGTTCCAACGCTCATGCAGCGTTCCATAATATAGAACGCAAGTGAACTTTGGCTAGAGGTGGTCCAGCGGCATGGCACACGATCCGAGAATTCTGTTCGCCAGCTTSTTTCACGAAACACATACCTTCGTGAATGATCGTACGTCGCTGGCGGATTTCGGGATCAGGCGCGACGCGGCGCTGATGGGACGGCGCGGCGACGCCTCGATGGTCGACGGCTTTCTGGAGGTTGCCGAGCAGGAAGGATGGGATGTCGTTCCCGTGGCGGAGTATTCCGCGCTTCCTTCGGGAACCATCGACCACGTGGTGTTCGAGCAGTTCTGGAGCGAGGTCGAGACCGGTTTGCGGAAGGCTTTGGCTGCCGGGCCGCTCGATGGCATCTGGCTCGGATTGCATGGCGCCGCCGTCACAAGCGAATGCGACGACCCCGAAGGGGAATTGCTGCGCCGCATTCGCGGGACTCCGGGTGTGGGCACGCTTCCGATGTTCGGAGTCTTCGATCTACATGCCACTTTCACCCACATGATGGCCGATCATGTGAACGGCCTCGTGTGCTTCCGCGAGAACCCCCATACCGACGCGCGCGAATCCGCCGTGCGATCGGCCCGGCTTCTTTCTCGTTGTCTCAGAGAGGGCGTCACGCCCCGCATGAGGGTGCGCAATGCGCCGATCCTCTGGCCGCCGACAGGGACCGGAACCGCCGATACGCCGATGCGTGACCTCGAAGCGCTCGCCCGCCAGATCGAGAACGCGGATCCCTCAATCTGGGCGGTCAATGTCGTTGCGGGCTTTTCCTTTTCGGATGTCAAGGACGCAGGTGTTGCCTTCTCGCTTATCACCACCGGGAGCGACGGGGCAGCCGAAGCAGCGCTCGCTTCACTCG
>NZ_JBFUHH010000191.1:0-2250 GCF_056402495.1 Microvirga sp. P4_A5
CCCTTCAGCACGCCGCCAACGACGCTGATCCCGTCCTGCTCGGCCAGGATGCGCTCGGCTTCCTTGTTCATCAGGCTCACGTTCCCGCCCTCGTCGACCACCACGACGCCGACAAGGAACCGGTCGAACGCGAAGGTCGCTTTGTACAGGGCCTCGACAGTGCGGCCGCGGGAGGAATTCAGGACCTCCTGCCACGCCTCTTCGGCCCGCTCGACCGCGCCGCTCTGGACCCGCGCGACCTGATTGAGCCGCGCCTCGATGGTCGCCAGGAGAATCTCGTAATCGATCGGCTTGACGAGATAATCGTCCGCCCCGGCCTGCTTGCCGACCAGAACGTCGTTTCGGTCGGCCAAGGCCGTCAGGAAGATGAAGGGCACGTCCCCGAGGCCGCTCCGCTCGCGCATGGCCTTGAGCACATCGTATCCGCCCAGCCCCGGCATGGTGATGTCGCACAGGACGAGATCGGGCCGGTGGTTCGCAAGCAGCGCCAGCGCCTCGTGGCCGTCGGACGCCTGGATGACGTTGAAATCCGCGGCCGTGAGTTCTTCCGCGATGTCGTTGCGAAGATCGTTCTCATCCTCGATGCATAAAATGGTCCGTTGGACGTTCATCTCTGGCTAGCCCCCCTTTTTATGCCGCCTGCTGCGCCTGATTGGCGTTGGACACGGGCAGGTCGAAGGTGAATGTCGACCCGCCCGCCTCGTAGCTTTCCACCTGAATTTCCCCGCCGTGAAGATGCATGATCTTCTGGGCGAAGTTCAATCCGATACCCGTGCCGGCAATTCCCGTCGCGGTACGCGCCCGGTAGAACCGGTCGAATATCTTGGCGACCTCGTCGGCGGGAATGCCGATTCCCCAGTCCCGGATGGAGCAATAGGCCCTCGACCCGTCGGCCCAGACCTTGACCTCGACGATGGGGGTATCGCCCGAATACTTGACTGCGTTCGAGAGCAGATTGACCACCACCTGTTCGATCAGGATGCTGTCGCAATGGACCGTCAACGGCAGGTCGGGCGCGTCGATCCGGATATCGGCGTGCGAGCTGACCTCCCGTTGCCGCTCGCAGATGTCCCGCACCAGTTCGTTGAGGTTGCAGGTGGCCGGATTGAGCTCGATCCGGCCGGCATCCAGTTTCGCGGCGTTCAGCACGCTGTCCACGAGACGCGTCAGGCGGCTCGTGGCGCTGCGGATCTTCTGAACCCGGACCACGAGTTCGTCGTGGCTCGCATCCTGTCCCCGGCGCAGGATCCGCTGGGCGCTCGAATCGAGGATGGCCAGAGGTGTGCGGAACTGGTGGGACACCATCGAGACGAAGCTGCGATAGGCGCCGGTTGTCTCGCGCTCGCGGTCGAGGGCCGATTGAAGCGCCCGGGCCGCATGTTTGTAGGCCGAAATATCGACCAGCCGCACGAAGATGACGCCGCCCTTGGCTGCGGTCACGGAAAGGCGCGCCCAGACGTCCCGCTTGATCAAAAGGTCGAGCTCGATCTCCTCTGTCGGGACCTCGTCCGAGACCAGCCGGCCGTCGGCGCCTTCGCAGATCGCGAAGCAGCGAAGGAAGGTGAACAGGTTCATATCCTCCGCGCACCAGACCGTGATCGGTTCGGCGGCGCGGATCCGCTCGTTGGCGAAGAGCAGGTTTCCTTGCGCATCGAACGCCGCGAAGCCGTCGGGCGCAGCCTCGATGGCGGCAATCAGGCGCTGCTCCGCCTGCTGCAGGGCCGCGGTGCGCTGCTGCACCTTGATCTCGAGGTCGACGGTCTGACGTTCGGCCTGCTTGCGCGCCTGCCATTGCTCGGTGACATCGCGCACGAACGCGATGCCGAGCTGCCTCTCGGCGAGAGTCAGGGGGAAGCAACTCACTTCGAGGCATTTCTCGAGGCCGTCGACCGCCCTCGCCTCGTATTCGCGGATCGAGCTTGCGCCTTCGACGGCCCGCACGAGCGCGGACACCACGCCCTGGTGGCCGAAGAGCGGATCGAGCGTCTCGAGGCTCTGGCCCACGGTGTTGTCAGGCCGCACCCCGAGGAGACCCTCCATTCCCGGGTTCCAGAGCAGGCAATGCAAACGTTCGTCGAAGATGACGATGCCCTGATTGCTGATGTTGTTGATGACCAGATCCGAAAGCTCCTGCTCCTGCCGGAGCAGCCGCTTCGCTTGGTTTGCCTCCTGCATCCCTTTCAGGAGCCGCAGCAGCAGGACCGACGCCGTGACGACGATCCCGAGAATGAACGCCAGGCTCTCGACGAC
>NZ_JBFUHH010000192.1:0-2226 GCF_056402495.1 Microvirga sp. P4_A5
GTGACCGGAGTCGGCGCGCCCTCATAGACGTCCGGCGTCCACATGTGGAACGGCACCGCAGAGATCTTGAAGGCGATGCCCGCCGCCACGAAGACGAGGCCGAAGATCAGCCCGAACCCGGCATTGCCCTGCACGGTCGCGGCGATCGTCGGGAACGACACGCTGCCGGTGAAGCCATAAACCAGTGAGGCGCCGTAGAGCAGCATTCCCGACGACAGGGCGCCGAGAACGAAATACTTCAGGCCCGCCTCGGTCGAGCGTAAGTTGTCCCGGTCGAAGGCGGCGATGACGTAGGATGAAAGGCTGAGCAATTCGAGGCCGAGATAGAGCGCGATCAGGTCGTTCGACGAGATCACCATCATCATGCCGATGGTCGAGAGAAGGATCAGGATCGGATATTCGAAGCGCTCGATGCGGGCGCGGCGCATGAAGTCGAGCGCCAGGATGATCCCGGCCGCCGAGGCGATGAGCGTCAGCGACTTCATGAACTTGGCGAAGGTATCGACGATGAAGGAGCCGGCCATCGTTTCCACGCGCTCGGATGGCAGCATCAGCACGGCGATGAAAGCCGCGCCGAGAAGCGCCAGCGACAGGATATTGACCGTCCCGGCGGACCGTTCGCCGCGGATGGCGCCGAACAGCACGAGGACGAGCACACCCGCCGCGAGAATGATCTCGGGCAGAACCGGGCCGAAAGCGGGAATGGCGAAGGCGGTGTTCATCGAAACCTCAGTGCGCGGCCAAAGCCGCAGTTTTTACCGTGGCGAGCGCGGCCTCGTAGCTCTTCATGAGAGCCTCCGTCGGCGCCGCGAAGGCGTCGAGGATCGGGGCCGGCTGCACGCCGTAATAGATGACGAGCAGGACGAGCGGCGCGAGGATGATCATCTCGCGGCGGTTGAGATCGGCGATCGTCTTGAGCTGGGGCTTGTCGAGGACGCCGAACACGACCCGGCGATAGAGCCAGAGCGCGTAGCCGGCCGACAGGATGACGCCGGTCGTGGCCAGGAACGACACCGTGGTATTGGCCTGGAACGCGCCGAGCAGCGTGAGGAATTCACCAACGAAACCCGACGTTCCGGGCAGGCCCACATTGGCCATGGTGAAGACCATGAAGGCGACCGCATAGAGCGGCATGCGCTCGACCAGCCCGCCATAGGCCGAGATCTCACGGGTATGAAGACGGTCATAGACAACGCCGACGCAGAGGAAGAGCGCACCCGAGACGAGCCCGTGCGACACCATCTGGAACATCGCCCCCTGGATCCCTTGCGGGTTTATGCTGAAGATGCCCATCGTGACGAAGCCCATATGGGCCACCGACGAATAGGCGATCAGCTTCTTCATGTCGGTCTGAACGAGCGCCACGAGCGACGTGTAGACGATGGCGATGACCGACAGCGCGAACACCATCGGGGCGAAATAGACCGACGCCTCCGGGAACATCGGCAGCGACACACGGATGAAGCCGTAGCCGCCCATCTTCAGGAGAATGCCCGCCAGGATCACCGATCCGGCGGTCGGCGCTTCCACGTGCGCATCCGGCAACCATGTGTGCACCGGCCACATGGGCATCTTCACCGCGAAGGACGCGAAGAAGGCGAGCCAGAGCCAGGTCTGCAGGTTCGACGCGAACTTGAATTGCAGCAGCGTCGGGATGTCGGTGGTGCCAGCCGCCCAATACATCGCCATGATGGCGAGCAGCATCAGCACCGAACCCAGCAGCGTGTAGAGGAAGAACTTGAAGCTCGCATAGATGCGGCGCTTGCCGCCCCAGATTCCGATGATCAGGAACATCGGGATCAGGCCTGCTTCGAAGAACAGGTAGAAGAGCACGAGATCGAGCGCCACGAAGACGCCGATCATCGTCATTTCAAGGACGAGGAAGGCGACGAAGTATTCCTTTACCCGATGCTGGATCGAGTCCCACGAAGCGAGGATGCAGAACGGCATCAGGAACGTGGTGAGAAGGACGAACGGCATCGAGAAGCCGTCGACGCCGAGCTTGAAGCGGATCGTGTCGGTGAGCCAGACATGGCTTTCCACGAGCTGGAACGAAGCGCTGCCCGTGTCGAACCGGCTCCACGCCACGAGCGAAAGCAGGAAGGTCAGGACCGTCGTCGCCAGCGCCGCCCAGCGGGCGTTCGCCTTTGCCGCCTCGCCGTCACCGCGAAGGGTGAGGATGAACGCCGCGCCGACGAGCGGAAGAACGAGCAGGCCGGAGAGAAT
>NZ_JBFUHH010000193.1:0-2222 GCF_056402495.1 Microvirga sp. P4_A5
GAGTGAGTGGGTTTAGAATCAACGGCCGGTTATTTAAATGCAGCGACCCGTTGGTAATCGGGAGTCGTGAGCCAAGTCCCGCGTTGGCGAGATATTCCCAGGCTTCGTCGCGATCCAGGATGCCCTCGCGCGACAGGCGCTCAAAGGTCTCGCGACGATCTGAATAAGCCCGCTTTTCAGCGTACGAGCCTTGGCGGAAACGACCAGCTTCCCCCATTCTTTCTTTCGCCAGTCGGTCTTGTCGAACATGACGTGGACGATCAGGCCCTCGACGTCGACAAATGCGCGCCCAGCGCGGCCGGCGACGTTGGCGAACTCCTCGCCCTTGATCTTCTCGCCGGCTCGATAAAGCGCTGGCACCAGCAGGACGGCGGCGTTGAGATTGAGCCCCTGAGAGAGCGTCGGTGAAGCGACGATCGAACGTATCCAGGCTGTCAGATCGTTCAACTCGTCACCGCTTGGCAGGATGGCGGAGAGATAGACGATTCGGCGATCGGCCGCGTCCGCACGCCGAAGCAGGCGCTGCGCGAGGGTTTCGTAGCGGATTTCGCGCTCACTTGGGCCGATCATATGGCCTTCGTCGAGAACGAGTAGACCGGTATCATCTATCAAGGACGGGTCACATCTCAGGGCGAAATCAAGCTTCTCGAGGGTGGCGATGATGATCTCGCGGGAGCGCAAGGCATCTTCTTCGCCAGCGGAAAGGCCGCCGTGCCCGCCCCCCTCTCGGCTAGACTCAGCCCTCAACTTCCGAGTCGTCAAGCCAGAGTCCCCTATGCGCGCAGCGAATCAATCGAGGACCAGATCGAGGTCTGCCGTAGGTATGCGGCGCGGGTGGGAGCGTTATTTGTCGGAAGTGCGGGTGCTGTTTCCGGGCGCGACCGAATCGGCGCGGCTGTGGATGGGAAAGGATGGCGTGCTGACCGACCAGCGATCGATTGGAGATCGCATCACCAGGCTGACCAGGCGCCTCTTCGGCACGTCGATCAATCCGCATCTGCTGCGCGACTGCGCCGCCTCGAGCCTCGCCAACGACTCCATCGAGATGGCCCAGGCGGCCCCCGCTCTGCTGGGTCATCGGCATCGCTCGACAACCGAGCGCTACTATATCCAGGCCGACAATCTTGCGGCGAGCCGCAAGGTCGGTCACCTTCTCGAGACCATCAAGACATCGTCGAGGGACCGGACATGACGCGCGCCGCCATCTACGCCCGCTATTCGAGCGAGAACCAGCGCGACGAATCGATTGAGGACCAGATCGAGGTCTGCCGTCGCTCTGCGGCGCGGCTGGGTTTTGAGGTGACGGCGACCTTTAGCGACCGGGCGATCTCAGGCTCCAACAGCAACAACCGGCCCGGCTACCAGCAGATGCTGGCGGAGGCCCGTCGAGGCTCCTTCGATGTGGTGATCGTCGAGGCCGTTGACCGCCTGGCGCGCAAGCTTGCCGACATCGCCGGTGTCCATGACGAGCTCTCGTTCCACCGGGCGAGCCTACACGCCGTTAACGTCGGCGCCATCACCACGATGCATGTGGACATGCTCGGCACCATGGCGCAGATCTTCCTGTCGGACCTGCGCTCGAAGACCAAACGGGGCCAGCTCGGCCGGGTGCTACAGGGTAAGTCGGCGGCCGGCAAGGCCTTTGGCTACGACGTCGTCGAGGGAATCGAGCGCGGCGGCCGTACGATCAACCAAGCCGAGGCGACAATCGTCACGCGGATCTTTACGATGTTCGCGAGTGGGGTCAGCCCGCGGGTGATCGCCCGCCGCCTGAATCAGGAGAATGTGCCCGGTCCTGACGGACGGCTGTGGCAGGACACCACCATCCGCGGCCAGAAGGAGCGTGGCACCGGCCTCCTCAACAACGAGCTTTATATCGGCGAGATGGTCTGGAACCGCTGCTCCTACGTGAAGGACCCGCGCACCGGCAAACGGGTCGCAAGGCCAAACCCGGTCTCGCAATGGGAGCGCATGCAAGTGCCGAACCTGCGCATCATTTCCGATGACCTCTGGCAGGCCGCCAAGCGCCGCCAGGAGGTCGTCACCTTCGCCATGGAGCGTGATGAGGAAGGTCACGCCCTCAACCGCAGCCATCGCCGTCGCTATCTGCTCTCCGGACTTTTGATCTGCGGCTGCTGCGGCGGCAACTTCAGTGTCGTGACGCGGGACACCTATTCGTGCTCGGGTCGGCGCGCCCAAGGCGTTTGCAGCAATGACCGCAC
>NZ_JBFUHH010000194.1:0-2003 GCF_056402495.1 Microvirga sp. P4_A5
GGATAGAGCACATTGTCGATGACGCCGATCACCGCCGTGCCCCAAAGCGTCAGCAGGAGGGCGCTGCCCCATTCGCCCGCGACCGCCAGATAGGCCGCGACCGGCGCCCATATGACGAAGGCGCCCAGGAAGGGCACCACGGCGAGAAGGCCCATCACCAGACCCCAGAACAGCGGCGCGGGGATGTCCAGCCACCAGAACACAAGGCCACCGAGGGTACCCTGCAGGGCGGCCACGACGACGGTGCCGTAGACCGTGGCCCGAACGGTGTTCCCGACGCGCTCCTTGAGTTTCGAGAATTCCGGCGGCGTGAGTGGAAGGAGATGCCGCAGGACCATTTCGGCCTGATCGCCGTCCCGCAGGAAGTAGAACAGGAAATAGAAAGTCAGCAGAAGGCTCACGAAACCCGCGAATGAGCCCCGCACAACCGAGGCGCTGAACGTCGTCAGCCAGGTCGTGGTGGTGTTGAAAAGGTCCGGCACGTCGAGGCGCTCGTCGATCCACGTCATGGCCCGCGCCATCCAGGGATGGGCTTCGAGCGTGCCGCGCCACGATCCTGATTCCACGGCGGAATTGAGAGCGCCCGCACCCCGCACCGCCTCCGCGAGCATCGCGCTGAAGACGAAGATCGCAGGGATCACGACGACGATCGCGACGACGACGACGGTCACCGAGGCCGACGCTCCCTCGGAGCCCCAGGCTGCTCGCAATCGCGTGGCAAGGGGCCGGAACAGGATCGACAGCGTGAACGACCACACGAGGGGAGACAGGAAGGGGATCGCCAGTCGATAGCAGAGATAGAGCGCGAGCACGATCCCGGCCAGTAGAGTGGCGGACGAGATACTGTAGCGGATGGGGGGAATCGAGGCGGGCATTCATCGGCGCTCCGGGACCAGAACACCTGTCAGAAAACCCGCCGCCCGGTCAATGGAGCGCTCGGAAATCCCCAGCGCGACCCGGAATGTCGCTCCTCTCGGCGGAACGGGCGGTGAAGCGCCGAGTTGATTCGCCGATATCGGGACGAGCATCATGGCACCACGGGCAAACTGGAAGGGATTTCTGAAAGTCGGAGAGCTCTCATGCCCGGTTGCGCTCTACACCGCGGCGTCCAGTTCCGACCGTATCGCCTTCCACACCTTGAATCGCGAAACCGGCCACCGGGTCCGGCGCGTCTTCGTCGATCCTGAAACCGACGATGTCGTGACCGCCGAGGAGCAGGTCAAAGGCTATGAGGTGGCCAAGGGCGAATACGTGATGCTCGAGCCGGAGGAAGTCGCTGCCGCCGTTCCGGAAAGCGACAAGACCCTCGATGTCGAGGCCTTCATCGCTTGCGGGGATATCGACGACATCTATTTCGACCGTCCCTATTATCTCGCGCCCGGCAGCGCGGCCGCGCAGGAGGCTTTCGCTCTCGTTCGTGAAGGAATGAAAGCGAAGCAGGTCGCGGCCCTCGCCAAGGCGGTCTTGTTCCGGCGCGTCCGCACCCTTCTGGTGCGCGTTCACGGCGACGGCCTGATCGCGACGACGCTCAATTTCGATTACGAAATCCGCTCCGCTCAGGAAGCTTTCGACGAAATTCCGAACCGAAAAATCGACGGCGAGATGCTGGAATTGGCCAATCACATCATCGAAACCAAACGCGGAAAGTTCGAGCCCAGCAAGTTCGAGGACCGCTACGAGAACGCCCTCGCGGATCTGGTCAAGRCCAAGATGGAGGGAAAACCCTTCGCGCCCCGCAAGGAGCCGCAGGCCACGAACGTGGTCAATCTCATGGATGCGCTGCGAAAGAGCGCCGGTATCGGCGCGAAAGCCGCGAGCAAGTCCGAGGCGAAGACCGGCAAGGGCGCAGGTGGGGGCGGGCGAAAAACGGCCGCTGCGAAGAGCAAGTCCACCACCGCGAAAAAAACAGCCGCCAAGAAAAGCGCCTCGGCCGCGCCTCGCCGCAAGGCGGGCTGACCGGAAGGCGTTTCGCGATTACCTGCCTTTCCGCGGCTTCTTCGCCG
>NZ_JBFUHH010000195.1:0-1995 GCF_056402495.1 Microvirga sp. P4_A5
GTTCCTGACCCCGATCGCAACGTCGACCAACCTGATGGTAATGGTTCCCGGCGGCTATAGCTTCAGCAGTTACTGGAAACTCGGCTTGCCCTTGATGATCTGGTTCTTCGTGATGGCGGTTTTCTACGTGCCGCTGGTCTGGCGGTTCTGAGCCGCGCGTACGACCGAGGTTCCCCCCTCGACCATCCGTCCCACAGGAAGGAAAATGGGCCGGGCTGCACAAGAATGGAACGCTCTGCCCATCACGCGAAACTGCTGGAGGACTATGATGTGAGCCTTGGGTCGAGGCTTCCYGCAAGGATCGTGAAACATGTTTTCCCGTCGCTCTTTGCTCAAGGGGTTTCTCGCAGCACTCGCAGTTACCCCGCTTGCGGTCTTGCCGACAGAGGGTGAGGCGCAACGTTGGGTCCATCGCTCATCCCGAGGACCGAACCGACCGCCACCGCCGCCGCGTCGCGAGCGCAGGCCACCCGCACGACGCGGCCACGTCTGGGCTTCCGGTCATTGGGTCTGGAGTACGCAGAGACGCGCATTCGTGTGGGTACCGGGGCGTTGGATCCCACACCGGCGTGGTTTTCGTTTCCGCCAACCGCGGTGGGTTCGCCGCCACGGGCAATGGGTATTCATACCGGGTGCCTGGGTTCGTTGAACTCACGAGCTGACGGTAGGCCGCCAGCCCCTGTGCACTTAAGATGAAAAGGGAATGCGCGCGTTTCAACACGCGGCACTGCGCGGTTCGTGATGCAGATTATTGCGGAGGCGGTGCCTGGGTTGCCGTCGCCGGGACCATATAATCCTCGATCCTGCCGAGGAGATACGGATAAAATGGATTGGAAGACATGCGCAGCAACGAATCCAGATTGACGATCAGCGTGCCACGCTCCCCTCGCGCTGCCAGGCTGCCCAACCTGATTCCGAAATCCTCCGTTAGATCGGGCGTGAGACCGTAGAGAGCGTCACTCGTTGGAAAGGGGAGGGCAACGTGAGACAGCGAGAAGACGTCGAAGGGGTAGACCAGCTCCAAGTCCCGGACGTCTTCGGTGAGCGCGCCAGCTTCGGTAACCCGTGCGACGACGGCGCTGGTTTCGGAGTTCGCATTGGTGACCACCGTCGTTCGGAACTGCCGCGGCGCGGAGGGGAGAACGCGGGTCAGCAACGTGTCAGAGGCTGAACGCAGCAGCGGGCCGAACTTCGTGTTGCGGTTCAAGTCGAACAGCACGAGTTCGCTGCCATTGGGCGGGAGGTGGGCGTAGAGCGAGGTAACGATCGCACGGGTTGAAACCGTAAAATCCATGATGGATTGAAAGGTCAGTATGGGAGGCAACCCATCCCACCGGTTTTCCCGCGCGTGATTTAAAATTCTCTGTTGCAGGGCACGCGTCAGAAGATGGGACTGCCGCGCTCCGTTGACCGGGAAAGAGTTGTATTTGAAGGGGTTGAACTCGGGCAGGATGTTGAGCCATGCGGCCTTGGCAAAGGCAGGCAGGATTGCGGGAATCCCCGCAAGACCTGCGAAACGCGCAAAGGCAGTGATCCCGACCATGGGTGAAATCAGAATGAGCCGGTCTGCCCGCGCCAGTTTAGGGTCGTCGACCGCATCGAGTGCATACTTCAGGGCCAAGGCCCCGCCATTCGAAAAGCCGACGAGATGAAACGGCAAGGGTGCGGCCACGCGACGGCGCGCCTCGCGCACCGCCAAGCGCGTCGCCGCCAACCAGTTCTCCCATTCGGCATCCGTCAACGCGCCCGGGACGGTTCCGTGATCGGGCAGTCGAATGGCAATCGAAAGGAAGCCGCGATCGCGATAACGCCTCGCGATATGGCGCAGGCTATAGGGTGAGTCGGTCAGCCCATGCAGAAACACTGCTACTCCAACGGGGGATCCCTCCGGTTCGAGGACGTAGGATCGGTTCCAATCCTGTTCGAAGTGGCCGGGATGAACGGGACTACCCTCGAAATAACGGTTGGCTGGAATGCGCTCTCCCGGATCGAGCT
>NZ_JBFUHH010000196.1:0-1807 GCF_056402495.1 Microvirga sp. P4_A5
TTGCCGGATCGGCTTGTCGGCCGCTCGCGGGAATTGTGCCCGCTCCTGCCTGGCAGATCGTCGATCTGCTCGGCAGCGCGGCCGTGCCCTGTGCGCTCATCGCAATGGGAGTCGCGCTCTACCGCTACGGAATCGCCATGGGGTGGAAGCTGCCGGCCCTGATCTCATTCCTCAAACTCGTGATCCACCCGCTGATCGTGCTGCTGCTCGCCCGCTACGTGTTCGAGATGCCGCCGGTCTGGGCCGGCGTCGCAGTGCTGTTCGCCTCGTGCCCATCGGGCATCAACGCGTTCCTGTTTGCCGAGCGTTACGGCGAAGGCGTGGCGCTGGCGTCGAGCTCCGTGTGCCTCTCGACGGTTCTGGCGCTTGGCTCGACCCTCTTCTGGCTGTGGGTTCTCGGGGTCGGATAGGGCCGAATCGCTCAGCCAAATCCCAGCATCCGCCGCACGTCCGCCGCCGACATCCCCCGCTCCCGCAATTCTCCAAGCGTCTCCGAGAATCGGCTTTTTGCGAGTTTGTCGCCCTGCTGGTCCGTTATGAGCGCGTGATGATGATAGATAGGTGTCGGCAGGCCGAGGAGATGCTGCAGCAGGACGTGCAGGTCGGTCGAGGCCTCGAGATCCTGGCCGCGCACCACATGGGTGATCCCCTGCAGCGCATCGTCCACGACGACGGAGAGATGATAGCTCGTGGGAATTTCGCGACGGACGATGACGGCATCGCCCCACCGCGAAGGATCGACGGTTTGGAGGGAAATTTCGCCATGCGCCTCGAGGCGGCGATACGCCAGCTTCTCCGGAACCATCCTCAGGGCAGCCGCCATGTCGATCCGCCAGGTATGAGGTTGCGCGCTCTCGACGTGCCCGGCGTGACTTTGTCGGCAGGTGCCGGGATAAAGCGGCGCGCCATCCGGATCGCGATGCCAGGATTTTCGCCCGGCGAGTTCCGCGAGCCGTACGGTCTCGGCCATGTCCCGGCGTGAGCAGAAGCACCGATAGACCACGCCCCGCTCCTGCAGCGTCGCGAAGGCCGCGATGTAATCGCCGAAATGCTCCGATTGCCGTCTGACGGGCTGCTCGAATTTGAGACCAAGCCAGGCCAGATCATCCGCGATGGCCTCCACGAACTCTTCCCGGCAGCGGGTCACATCGATGTCCTCGATCCGCAGCAGAAGCCGGCCGCCGAGCCGCTCGGCGACGCGCGCATTGAGCAGCGCCGAATAGGCGTGCCCCAGATGGAGGCGCCCGTTGGGGCTCGGAGCGAAGCGAAGAACGGGAACGGTCAAGACTGCCTGCGCCGGACAAAGAGGACACGGGATGTAACCTCGGCGAATCCGCCGCGCTTCTCAAGGGGTACGGGGTTGACGCCTTCGGTCAGGTGGCGCGAGGTGAGTTTCCACCATCAGGATCCCGCATGCTCGACGGCCCGCGCCTCTCCCCGAAATCCGGCACCACCCGGCAGCTCGTGGTGTTTCTCCACGGCTACGGCGCCGACGGCGGCGATCTGATCGAATTGGCGCATCATTGGCGCGACGGGCTGCCCGACGCCGCATTCGTTGCCCCGCACGCGCCGGACTCGTGCGAAGGGGCGCCCATGGGCCGCCAGTGGTTTCCGCTCACGATGCGCGACCCGGCGGAACTGTGGCGCGGCGTGACCGCCGGGGGACCGGCACTCGAGGCGTTTCTCGATGCGGAACTCGCCCGCCACAGGCTCGCGCCCACGGATCTCGCCCTCGTGGGCTTCAGCCAGGGCACCATGATGGCGCTGCATGTGGGTCTGCGTCGAGAGGCCCGCCTTGCCGGCATCG
>NZ_JBFUHH010000197.1:0-1713 GCF_056402495.1 Microvirga sp. P4_A5
GCTCGATCCGCATCGAGCAGACGGTGTTCGTGGAGCGGGACAGCCAGCGCAAGATCGTGCTCGGCAAGGGCGGCCAGACCATCAAGGCCATCGGCCAGGCGGCGCGGAAGGAAATTGCCGAGATCGCCGAAGCCCCGGTGCACCTGTTCCTGTTCGTGAAGGTGCGCGAGAACTGGGGCGACGATCCCGAACGATATCGGGAAATGGGGCTGGAGTTTCCACGCGGCGGCTAGGGAGCGTTTCAGAGAAAAAAGGCCCGCGCCGAATCCCGGTGCGGGCCTTTTTGTTGCGGCGCCGGATTACTGCGCTTTGCCCTGCAGCAGCGGCGTGATCCGGCGGATCGTCGCCCGGCGGTTCTGGCGCTCGGCGACCTGGGTATTCACCTTCAGGTACTGCTCGCCGTACCCTTGAGTGGTGAGGTTCTCCGCGGGGATGCCGAAACGCTGCGTGAGCAATGTTGCGACCGTCTCGGCGCGGCGATCCGACAGGCTGAGATTGTCCTCGTCCGAGCCGACGGCGTCCGTGTGCCCCTCGACGAGGAAGATCTCGTTCGCATTGGCCGCGAGTGCGCGCTTGATCGCCTCGGCAATGCCGGTCATCGCGCCGACCTGTTGCTCCGGGAGCTCCCAGGAGCCGAACTCGAACGTGATCGTGTCGAGATCGACCCGTCGCATGTAATCGCGAAGGGGCGCGCTCTGGCGGATCTCGTCGAGGGTATAGGCTCGCTCGACCCGCGCCACGGGCGGCGCTTCGAACGCCTCATAGATTTCTTCCTGCGAGGCGTCTTCGATTTCGACCACGTATTCCTCGCGCGGAATGCGGACCACGGGCGGCGGCAGGCGCAGGACGTCCTGCACGAAATAGCCGCGGTCGGGCCGGTTGCCGCGCCGGTTGTCGATCAGCACGATCTCGCGGCCACCCTCGCGTCGGACGCGCCGGACGAGGTTGCCGTCTTCGTCCAGCACGGTCACGATTTCCGAACCGTCCGGACGGCGGACGATGGTGATGTCGTTGCCGTCACGGCGCTCGACGCGGACGTCGGCGTCGCGATAGGTCCGGCGGAACCGAGCCGATTCGTCGTGACGGATGATCATGCGATCACCTTCCCGAACGATCGTTCGATTGCCCGGTTCCTCGATGATCACTCGGCGACCGCCATCCTCGCTGCGCTGGCGGCGCATGCCGCGCAGGTCCTCCATCCGCCGCTCGGTGATATCGGCGGAGGGCAGGGGGCGACCGTCGGGGCCTCGCGTCGTGCCGGCGGGCGGCAGAGGACGCCCGTCGGGAGCCCGCATCTCGCCAACTGGCGGCTGAGGGCGGCCGTTCACGGGGGGAACGGTGACGGCCGGACCCGTCGTGGGAGCGGTCTGGATCGCGGCGGGCGGTTGCGGCCTCGCGCTGGGCTGCGCCGGAGCGGGCGCGGCAGCGGGCGGCGGGGGCGTTACGCTCGGAGTTGGCACCGGAGCCGCGCTTGGTGCGGGAGCCGCACTCGGTGCCGGGGTCGGAGCCGCATTTGGGACGGCGCGCGGAGTGGGCGCTGCAGCCGGAGGGGTCGCGGCCGGAGGGGCGGCAGGCGGTGCCGGGCGAGTTCCCGGCGCAGGGATATCGGGACGGTCGGGCCGGGACGGACGCGTCGTGGGTCGATCCTCCTGCGCAGGGCGCGCGGCCGGGCGCTCCGGTTTGTCGGGAGCAGGCGCGGCGCGGGGCGTGGGG
>NZ_JBFUHH010000198.1:0-1434 GCF_056402495.1 Microvirga sp. P4_A5
CAAGGGGCGGGTGGATGCGGTGCGCTCGAAAGTCTTCTCGAAGCTCGCTCGCGAAATCACCGTGGCGGCCAAGATGGGCATGCCCGACCCCGCCATGAACCCGCGCCTGCGCGCCGCGATTCTGGCGGCCCGCGCCGAGAACATGCCCAAGGACAATATCCAGCGCGCCATCAACAAGGCGGTGGGCGGCGAAGGCGAGAATTACGACGAGATCCGCTACGAGGGCTACGGCCCCGGCGGCGTCGCGCTGATCATCGAGGCGATGACCGACAACCGCAATCGCACCGCCTCGGACATCCGCTCCTATTTCACCAAGAGCGGCGGAAACCTGGCCGAGACCGGCGCGGTCTCGTTCATGTTCGACCATGTGGGCCTCGTCGAGTTCGGCCCGGATGTGGCCGATGCCGACACCATGCTCGACGCCGCCATCGAGGCGGGCGCCGACGACGTGGTGTCGACCGAGGACGGGCACGAGATCTATTGCGCCAACACCGCCCTCAACGAGGTCGGCAAGGCGCTGGAAGAAAAATTCGGCGAGCCGAAGGCCTCCAAGCTGGTCTGGAAGCCGCAGACGCCGATCCTCGTGGACGACGAGGCCGGCGAAAAGCTCATGCGCCTCATGGAGACGCTCGAGGAGCACGACGACGTGCAGAACGTCTACGGCAATTTCGAATTGTCCGAGGCGCTCGTGCAGAAGATGTCGGAATAGGCTCGGACTTTCCCCTCCCCCTTGTGGGGAGGGTCAGGGTGGAGGTGTCCGCGCCACTCTTGCTCCCTTGCGGCGCTCACACCCACCTCCAACTCCTCCCCTCAAGGGGGAGGAGAGCAGGCCGCGCTTCGGCCAGAGGATTCGAAGGACATTCATGGACCCCATCCGAATCCTCGGCCTCGATCCCGGCCTGCGCAACACCGGCTGGGGCATCATCACCATCGCGGGGTCGAAACTCTCCTTTGTGGCCTGCGGGGTCGTGACCTCGGATGCGGAGCTCGATCTGGCCTTGCGCCTGAAACAGCTCCACGACCGCCTCACCGACGTGGTGACGACCTGGAATCCCCACGAGGTCGCGGTGGAAGAGACTTTCGTCAACAAGGACGCGCAGGCGACCCTGAAGCTCGGCCAGGCCCGCGCCATGTCGCTGCTGGTGCCGGCCATGCACAACCTGCCGGTTGCGGAATACGGCGCCAATCAGGTCAAGAAGACCGTGGTGGGCGTCGGCCACGCGGACAAGAACCAGGTGCTGGCCATGGTAAAGATCCTGCTTCCCAAGGCCGATCCGAAAAAGGCCGACGCCGCCGACGCGCTCGCCATCGCTATCTGCCACGCCCACCAGCGAAAAGCCCGGGCTTTGGCCGCCAGCTATTAGGGTGTTACACGCGGGAATCACCTTTTCCCGGGTGGGAGGTTGCGGGGTCGGCGGGCAGCCCCCTCACCCC
>NZ_JBFUHH010000199.1:0-1416 GCF_056402495.1 Microvirga sp. P4_A5
TTTCTGTTAAGTGCGAGAAGCAACCCGACCGCAAACTCGGCCACGGAGTTTGGCGAGTAGTCCGTCACACGGACAACCTTGACGCCGTGTTTCTCCGCCGCTTCAACGTCAATATGATTTGAGCCGGTGGAGCGCGTCGCGACGATTCTTGTCCCGCCGTTTGCAAGTCTCTTCAACACCTCCGCATCGACAATATCATTGACGAAAACGCTGACGGCCGGAAATCCTGCCGCCAGAATGACCGTCTCCGGTCCAAGCAGCGTATCGAAGTAGACGAGATCATGCCCATGATGAAGGTTCACCTCATCCAGCAGCGCGCGCTCGTACCCCTGGGCACTGAACATAGCAATCCGCATATGTCTGCTCCATCATCCCCCCTCGTCCCGCCTCACGTCCTGTCCGCCCTGCGAGGGAGGAGCCCGAAAGCAGAACCGGCCAAGACGTTCGGCGATTAGCTGATGCGTAGTTCCGACCTGTGAGGCATCCGAGCTCAAGGGTCATGGGCAATGCGTCAGCCGGCTCATCAATTAGTCCTCGCAACAGTTCAACATAGGACAACTCACTGCACCACCGCCGGCGCGCTTTGGCGCGTTGACGACTTCTACGCCTCTACGCAAGCTTATTCCTTCGTAGCGGCATGCGGAATGAAGAATTTGCTGGCTAAAACTGTCAAGGATTTGTCCGGTTTGATCAAGCGCACGGCTACTAGCGGCTTATTTTTTGAGTGAGTGGTCTTCGTCGCCGCACGAAACAAGGGCGGTCCGTCGCATCTGGAGGTCACGATGGGGGTTGCGATGTCCGTGAGTGTCGCGCTCGGTCTAGCCTTCCCCGCTACGGCGTCGAGTGCGATAGTGGCTGACACAGATACACGGTCTGTCAGGGGGCGTTCCGGCTGGGGGGCGGTGGTGCCGTAGCAGCGGGCCTGAGTGGCGGGGCGATCCTGGGAGGTCTGGTCACCACAGCCGCAACGAGCCCCGCGTACGGCTACGGATACGCCTGTTCTCCCCATGCCTGCTATGGTGCTTGGCCAGGCTATGATCAACCGCGGCCCTACTGTGCCCCGCGTTACTATTACGCTCGCCGCGTCTATTACCGTCCTCGCGGACCTGTCTCCTACGGGGCACGCTATTATCGACCCCATTATTATCGTGGGTACCGGTGCGTTTACGGACGACGCTACGCCTGGCCCCGCGCGGTCTACCGCTAATACAGTCGAGGGTACATCGCGCCTCGGTTCCAAAGCGGAATGAAGTCCCGTCCACAGGAGGCCTCCAGGTGGTAGAAATGTCGTGGCTCGATGTGAGTGGTCGGTAAATAGTGGTGCACGCGAACAAATACTCGACGACCGAGAGGCTGCCTGACGGCCGCACAGTCGAAATTCGCGCCCTCAAGTCTGGCGACCGAGATGGGTTGCTC
>NZ_JBFUHH010000200.1:0-1415 GCF_056402495.1 Microvirga sp. P4_A5
CCATCATCGTCGCATCGCCGCCGCCCATCTGGGCGACGAGCGCGTCGACGGTGTCACCGGGTGCAAGCTGCAGCAGAAGGAACAAGCCTGCCAGCACCACGAAGAGCGTTGGCAGGCTCGCCGCGAGGCGGCGCAAGGCGAGAAGAAGGACACGCATGACTTAGGATGACGCGATCCAGGTGTCGTGCCAATCGCTCGAATCCCACCGCGGCACATTGTGATGGTTCTGGACCGCTTTGCTGGTCGCAGCGAAGAACTGGCGCTCGGTGATCATCCAGACGGGGATCTCGTCGTTCACGGCCTTGACCCAATCCGCGTAGAGCGCCTTGCGCTTGGCCGGATCGATCTCGCTCGCCGCCTGATCGATGAGCTGGTCGACCTTGTCGGATTGCCAGCCGAATTGGTTCGTCCAGGGAGAGCCCTTCGGCGAACCGGAGCGGTACCAGACCGTCGTCGACACCGCCGGATCGCCACGATACTGGTGCCAACCGGTCGCCAGATCGAAGTTCCAGTCGCGATAGACGGTGGTGAGCGCGCCCGCGATATCGAGCTGCACGATCTCCACCTTGATGCCGACCTCGCCGAGGGATTGCTGGATGAAAGTGGCAAGGAGCGGCACGTCCTCGCCATTCATGATCGGAACGATCTTCAGCGCGAAACGCGTGCCGTCGGCGCCACGCTTGTAGCCGGCCTCATCGAGCAGCGCTTCGGACTTCTTCTTGTCGAAGGGATAGGGCGGCTTGTTGTTCGGGTAGAAAGCCGGTGACGCGGACGGAATCGGGCCGGTGGCGGGCTTTGCCTGTCCATAGAGGAAGTTCTCAATGAAGAATTCCACGTCGACGGCATGCGCGATGGCGCGCCGGACCCGGACGTCCGAGAGCTCCTTGCGGCGGGTGTTGAATTCCAGCGTGTTGTTGAACGCGTTCGCTTCGATCCCGCGCGTGGATACTTCGAAACGCTTGTCGCTCTTGAGGCGATCGAGATCCGACAGCGACAGCCCGTTATAGGAACTGAGCTGGATCTGGCCGGTCTCGAGCGCCGCGGCCACGGCCGACTTGTCGGTGATGACGCGCCACACGATCTTGTCGAGATACGGAAAATCCTTGCGCCAGTAATTCGGATTGCGCTCGGCGATGATGAACTGGCCGCGTTCGTAGGAGACGAACTTGAAGGGGCCGGTGCCGATCGGCGCCGTGTTGGCCGGGTTCTCCAGGATGTTCGTGCCCTCGAAGACGTGGCGCGGCGCAATGTAGCCGAGATCGCAGAGCGCGCGCAGGAGAAGGTTGAGCGGCATCGGACGCGAATAGCGGAACACAGCCGTGCTGGCGTCCGGCGTATCGACCGCCTCCAGGTATTGCTGGAGCTGCGTGCCGTAATTGAGATGCTTCTTCCACATCTCAAGCGCCGTGTATTGG
>NZ_JBFUHH010000201.1:0-1406 GCF_056402495.1 Microvirga sp. P4_A5
ACTTTGTTGGACACGGCCAGAAGGTCGAAGCCGACAAGATGTGACGTCATGGCAATTTGCGACATCACTTCGTAGAACTTCATGTTCTGCACGTTGGGCAGCGGATTGTCCTGTCCGTCGATGGCGCCGGTCTGAAGGCCTGTATAGACTTCCGCATAGGCCATGGGCGTCGGGTTGGCCCCGATTGCCTGTCCAAGAAATTGCCAGGCATCTCCGCCCGGCATGCGCAGCTTGATGCCGGCCATATCCGCTGGCGTGTTGATCTTTTTACTGGGCTTTAGGCCTACCTGCCTGGCGCCGAAATATGTCGGGCCCAGGATATGAATCCCGAGCTGATCCGATGCCATTTTCTTTAATTGCTGGCCAACATCGCCTGCAAAAACCTTTTTCAGATGATCCGCGTCGCGGAACAGGTAGGCTGAGGTCACGATGGACCATGCTGGAATTTGAGTGGAAATATCCTGCGGCGCGATGTTCCCCATCTCGAGATTACCGCGCTGCATGGCCACGAGCTCGGTGCCCTGCTTGAACAGGGTCCCGCCGTAATAGGGTTGGAGCGCGAAGCCCTGGGATTTCATGTCCTCGGTGAACCGCTTCATCATCTCCGCCCGGATATCCTGCTCCGAAAAGACGGCTGAGAAACGCAGCGGCGCAGGTGTTTGCGCCAGGGCAACGCCGCCCGTGCTCCACGCCAGAAGGGCCGCCCCCGCGGTCATCAGAAAACGACGATTGATGCTGAACGTCATGTGTTCCTCTCCCAAATTCTGCCGCGCAGTAGCCTGCATCTCGTTCCACTATCGGCTCGGATGATTAGCAAATCAATATGCATTTCCGGATTCATATGATATTTTGTCGTATATCAGGTGGTATCGGCACTAGTCGGATGTAAGGCGGCGGGTTGCGGAGCCCTGTTCGCGAACAGGATGCTGAATGAATGAAGATTGAGCTGTTGGCGACATCCATTGCGGATCGAGCCTATGACCGGATTCGCGCTGACATCATTTTTGGCCGTCTCGCCCCCGGCACGCGGCTCCGATTGGATCGACTCGCGAACGGTTACGGGGCCAGCGTCAGCACCTTGAGAGAGATCCTCAGCCGCCTCTCTTCGGAGGGACTGGTTCTCGCTGAAGGTCAGCGCGGTTTTCGGGTTGCTCCGGTTTCGCCCGAAGGCTTTCAGGATGTCGCGGCAATGCGGCTTCTTCTGGAGACATACGCACTGCCTTTGTCCTTTGCGGCAGGTGATCTGGAGTGGGAAAGCCGCGTCGTGGCCGCGCATTACAAGCTCGCCGTTATGGAGCGGCGGATGGTTGCAGGTGACCATGCAGAAACCGAACTCTGGAAGCGATACGACCGCGAGTTTCACCAATCCCTCATCGAAGCCTGCGGGTCGCAGACCCTTCTTGACC
>NZ_JBFUHH010000202.1:0-1361 GCF_056402495.1 Microvirga sp. P4_A5
CTCATCATGTCTTGACCCATCATGCCGCGCTGCATCCTGCTCGGACCCATCATGCTGGGTTGGCCGGGCTGCGCTCCCGGGACTTGGCCCATCATGCCGGAAGGCGGCGTCGCCTGTGCGACCGTCGTATCGGGATGGTGCGAGTCGGTCGAGGTGGTTTGTGCGGCGGCGGCCGTCACGCCGGCTACGATAATGGCGGCGAGGGTGGCCGCGCGTGGTAATGCACTCAACGTCATAGAATCCTCCTTCGATGGGTCCTGGCCTTATCGGAATCTCGCAGGGCTTACCCTCACGAGCGCGGAGCCGAGCCCTAAAATTTAGTCGGCAAAAACGCTCTGTCGTTGACTAATCCCAATCCGGGCGGACGTAAGCTCGGGCAATCTGCCGATTGCACAAGCGGATGAACCGAACCGACGGCCGGCGGGGACAGATTTCGGTCGCGCTATCCCTGGCCAGGTCGAGCCGCTCCTGGAGTTTCTGTCCCGCGAAATTGGGCACAATTTACGCGAGCGCCTCGACCACGCGGCCAGTGACAAACCTAAGCAGCCGATGGGTGCGGCGGATGTGCCTGCCGCCCGCGAGCATATCCGTGAGGAACTCGGGTTCATCGGCTACGTGGAGGCGCAATGTGGGTATTAGGAACCTTACCAAGACCGTCGCTGGACGGAACGGCAGAACGGATCATGGAGGCTGAACATGCTGAACAGGCGAACCGTGATAGGCCTAGTGCTTGCTATCGGATTCATGGTTCCGCATCCGGTGCGGGCGCAAATTGATCAGTATAATGCCTGTTGGGGACAGGACGAGAAACAATGCACGGACCGGAGTGTCCCCGATCAGACGTTCTTCGCCTGCGAGACGGAAGGACATCAGGGATACAACGCCGAGTATGTCTGTCAGACTTTGTGCAAGAAGCCCAACAAGTCCGGCTCCTGCGAAACCTTCATCCGGTACGGCAGAGGGGGCGGTCAATGCGGATACATCTGGACCCACCTACATTGCTACTGATGGGACGCCTAAAGGTGTTCGACGGTCTATAAGGCTGCCCATCCAATAGCGACATTCGAACGGGCGGAACGGCCCTGGACCTGAGCCACAGTTTCAGAACGACGAGCGGCTGCTGAGCGGCACTCGGTGTTCCRCACGGCCTCCATACGATCCGCTGGAACGGTCCCGGATTGCCGCGTTCGAACCGATTTCCCTCCGGGTCGCCCCCTCACCTCCCTTGGTCGCGCAGCAGTCGATCGTTGACTGCCTAGGTGGAACCTCCGCGGCCGGGGTCGGAGTTCGCCCGTCCCTATGGAGGGCTCGGCGATCCCCCTCCCAATCCCATGATCGGCAAGAGCTGATCGCCCTTGAAA
>NZ_JBFUHH010000203.1:0-1310 GCF_056402495.1 Microvirga sp. P4_A5
GGCCGAAAGCTACTCAACACACCACCTGAATAGTCGCCGCCCGATCCGGAAGCACAAAACCGGATCTGGCAGCTTTCGGAGGCGTGCCAAGGAAGAAACACGCACCCAAAAAATCAGGCGATCTCTACACCGTAATCGGCGAAAAGACCGCGAACGTCTTGCCGCAACTTAGACTCGATCTTCGACACAACCCGTTCCGCAAGCGCGTCCACATCCTCACCTCGCGCTGCGCTTACCGTGACATGATTGGTAATGGTCACGGCGCCCGCGCCCCGTCCACTGACACCGCCGCTTCGAAACTTGCGGGCCGGGTAAATGGTCCCGCGTTCGGCCGGCTGAAAAAACTCTTTGCCATACTCGTTGATCTGATAGAGACCGCCGGGATAGACGTTGCCGCCGTTGGCACGTCCTGCAGGATTGGCCGGAGCCGAGCCGCCGATGACTGCGCCGCCGCCGAGGGTCGGACGGACCGGGACGTTCACGCCGCCAGAGAAGAACGACTTGATCCGCTCGAAGATGGATTGCGACGCCGCGTCGACCTGGCCGGAGTTGGCGGCGAGCCCTTGGGCGACGGCGGCGACCGTTCCGGCGCCGGCCGCACGACCCGCCGCTTCCTGCTTTGCGAGCATCGCCTTGAGGGCTGCATCTTGAGAGGCGGACGACCCCATGGGGTTGTTCTGCCGCTCCAAGGCGCGGCCGCGCTCGCGTGATTCCTCCGTGCGAAGGGGCCAGTCGCCGGTCGAAACCTTGTGGGCGAAATAGCCGCCGGCTGCGAGAGCCGCAAAGACCGGAACCAACGAGACCGCGCCAGCTGTAGCAGAGGCGCCGCCCGCCGCTACCGCGCTGGTTCCTGCCGCAATGGAGCCCGCCGAAGTTCCGAGCCCGAGCCGAGCGGCCGCTGTCGTCAACGCTTGAGCCGATCCGACCAGACTCGCGGCAGCGCCCTCCAACGCGGCCGCGCCGGTAATTGCCTTGAGGGCCTTCCAGGTGGCAAATCCTCCAACTCCGAGAACACCGGCTCCAGCCGCCGCGGTCCCATACGTTCCGAGCGGATTTTCGCGGAGGCTGCCGCTAATCTTCGAGAGCACGCCCGCGAGGCCGTTGAGGCCCGAGGTCAATGTCGGCAAGATCGGGTCGGCGAGAGCGGCTGCAGCGTTACGCGCCTGGGCGAGGGAGCCTTCGAGCGCCACGTATGGGTCTCGCTGTGGAAGTTCTGCCGCCGCATCAATTCCCGGCGCTCGCGCGACGGCTGCTCGTTTCTTTTCGATCGTTGCCGCTTGCGTGATCATGCGACCGAACAGATCACCGAC
>NZ_JBFUHH010000204.1:0-1279 GCF_056402495.1 Microvirga sp. P4_A5
GAGTTGGTCCAAGGTCAGTTCGTGCGGCACATAGGAATGCCAGAGCTCAAGCGGCTCCCCGCGCTGCGAGTCATAAGCCCTGACGGCGAGAAGCGTCAGTGCGCTCACGGCAATAAGAACTGCTCCTCGTTTGAACCATTTCAGCACACAAGCACGCATCGATCGGATAACTTTCAAGCTTCAGGAAATGGGGCTTCAACGAGCTCTGGATTCAATCGGCACCGGCTGAACTCGAGTTTGGTGGGAGTTTGATTATCCGATGCGGCGCGCGGTGAGCGCCATCGCGATGTAGGCGGCACCGGCAAAAATGAGCGAAATCCCCGCGATCGTTCCAGGCGTGTAAATGCTCGTATACGGAAATTTCAACAAAAGAGCGGCGCTGGCAAAAAGCGCGATGAGCCCCGACACGAGCAGCCAGCCCCAGCCCGTCTGCGGCCGGAGCCTGAACGCCAGCGCGATCTGGGTGAATCCTTGCACGAGAAAAACCAACGCGATCAAGGCTGTGATTGCGATCGCGCCAGCAAGTGGGTTGAGATAGATCAGGCCACCGCCAACCAGTTGTATGATGCCGATCAGCAGATTCCAGATAAAGCCAGTCCAGGCTTTCACCTGGAAGGACTGGACGATCTGGACGAGACCGACCGCTGCCAGAACCAGGCCGAGCACGAGGCTCGCAGCGAACGTTGAGACGGCTGGCAGCATCACCGCGAGGACACCCCCCAGGAACAGAACGGCGCCAAGGACAAGGAACCAGACCCATTTGGATCGGACGGTCCCATTCAAGTGGTGTGTATCGCGTCTGACATCGCTGCCCATCGCACTCTCCAGCTTTGCCTCGTTTCAGAAACCCCAGATCAATGGCACATAGAACACCGATACGAAGAAGAACCAGATCAGCAGAGGCAATCCCAGTTTCCAATAGTCGCTGAAGGCATAGCCTCCCGGTCCCATTACCATCAGATTCGTCGGCGTTGCGATGGGCGTCAGGAATGCGCCGGCGGCGGCAACGGCTGTGCTCATGAGGACGGGGCGAGGGGATATACCCATGCTCACCGCTGCGGCTACCCCGATCGGGATGACGATAAGCGCGGTTGCCGTTTTGCTGATCAGCTGCCCCATGACCGCGGTGAGCACGAATAGACCAGCCAGCAGCGCATAAGGTCCTGCCTCGCCGACGAGGTCGACGAGGCCTTCGGCCATGAGCTTGGCGGCGCCGGTCTCCACCATGGCGGTCGACAGAGGCATCATCGCGCCCACGAGAATCACGGTCGTCCAGCTG
>NZ_JBFUHH010000205.1:0-1239 GCF_056402495.1 Microvirga sp. P4_A5
CGCCGAGCGCCTCGATATCCTGGGCGCGCCGCGCGTGCTCGTCACCGGCAATCTGAAATTCGATTCACCGCCCCCGCCCGCCGATCCGCGTGTGGTCGCGCACCTGTCGGGCCTCCTCGCGGGAAGACCGGTCTGGTTTGCCGCGAGCACGCATCCGGGCGAGGAAACCGCGATCCTTGCGGTTCATCGCGCGTTGTCGCAGCGCCACCCGCATCTTCTGACCATCATCGCTCCGCGTCATCCGCACAGGGGCGCGGAAATCGCGAGCATCGCCGAAAACAACGGCTTGCGTGCGAGTCAACGCTCGCAAGGAATCCATCCCGATCGCGCCACCGACGTCTACATCGCCGACACCGTGGGGGAAATGGGCCTGTTCTATCGCCTGTCGCCGATCGTCATCATGGGCGGTTCGCTGGTGGCGCATGGCGGCCAGAATCCCATCGAACCCGCAAAGCTCGGAGCGGCCATTCTCCATGGTCCGCACATCCACAATTTTGAAGATATCTACGCCAGCATCGGGGCCGCGCGTGGCGCGCTGATGGTGAAGGACAGCGCGTCGCTTGCGCGCGCGGTCAGCGAATTGCTGAGCAATACCGCGCTGACGCGCGACATGGCACGCGCCGCCTCCGACGCCGTCATGGCGCTCGGCGGCGCGGTCGACCGCACGATGCAATCTATCGAACCCTTCATCGTTCAGGCGAAGCTCGGAGCGCGCCGCTGATGCGCGCCCCGGCGTTCTGGTGGCGCCAAAGGCTGTCCCTGCCGAGCATTCTGCTGTTTCCCACGAGCTTCCTCTATGGCGCGATTGCCGGCCGTCGCATGAGCCTGAAGGGCGAGAAAGCGGCGTTGCCGGTGATCTGCATCGGGAATTTCACGGTCGGCGGCGCCGGCAAGACGCCGACCGCCATCGCCGTCGCCGAACTTCTCGCCGCATCCGGCGAATTCCCCGTTTTCCTGTCTCGCGGCTACGGCGGGAGCGAGAGCGGCCCGCTGCAGGTCGAACCCCAGCACTCGTCCGTCGAAATCGGCGACGAACCGCTTCTCCTTGCCGCGACAGCGCCCGTGATCGTCTCGCGCCATCGCCCCTCCGGAGCCCGGCTCGCCCTCGAGACGGGCGCCACCGCCATCGTGATGGATGACGGTCTTCAGAATCCGTCCCTGGCGAAGGATTGCGCCATCGCGGTCGTCGACGGTGCGACGGGGATCGGCAACGGCCTTACGATTCCGTCCGGTCCGCTT
>NZ_JBFUHH010000206.1:0-1213 GCF_056402495.1 Microvirga sp. P4_A5
GCTCATCTACGACCGCATGTCCGCGAAGGCCGAACAGGAGCGCCGCGACGAGGCTCGCCGGATCAACAAGGCCAATGCACGCCGCGCGCTTGAAATGAAAAAGCGTGCGCAAAGGCCCGATCACCCCGAATCCACCACGGCCCATGAGGGCATGCGCAACATCCCCTCCCGCTCATAAAGCACTAATGCAGCGATAAGCCGGCGAAGCCCGTCGCCGGCCTATCGTCGTTTGAAAAAGCGATGAAGCCGCTCGCTGGCCTCCGGTGGCCAGAACGCGATGAGCGCGACGATGAGCGCCATCAGAAACAGAGTGACGAAAATCTGGACGACGCCGAAAAGCGGCGCGTCGCCGGCAATGATCCAGCCGGTCAGGACGCCGCCGGCGATCATCAGAGCGCGAACGATCCAGCCGATCATGAGATTCCCTCGGGCCGCGCCTGATGTGGGCGCCAGACGAAATTCTTCGATACGGCATCGTCGAGGTTCCGAAAAGAGCAAAACAGGGCAGCGGCCGCGCTCAATAGCCTTCCCACAAGCCGGGCGTCGCAAGCTCCAGCAGATGCCCGTCGGGGTCCCGGAAATAGACGCTGACGCCGCCCCGCGGCCATTTCGTTCGGCCTTCCAGCGAGACCCCGGCCTGGGCGAGATGGTCTTCCCATTCCCGCAACTCGCCGGCCGGGATGGAAAACGCCACGTGGACAGGTCCCTGCCCGTCATGCGGTGGAATGGTTCCCCCCGGGGTCTCGATCGTCCGGAGGGACTGGCCCTGCGGGAAGAGCAGCAGCACCCCTTTTCCGCCTACGTCGTAAGCCCGCATCCGACGGTCGGCATGAAGGCTCGGAAGGCCGAGAACGGAACCGTAGAAGTCGCCCGCGCGATCCAGATCCGAGACATACAAGGCAGTTTCGAGGATGCGTTCGATTTTCGGCATGGCCTTCCCAAATCTGCGTCGGCGCAGTCTCTCGCGAAAGTTGGGTTAGGAACAGCGTTAGGAACAGCTTTCGCCGCCGCCGGATATTCCCATCACTATATTTGACTTGGTGCAACGTTATGGCGGAGACGGAGGGATTCGAACCCTCGATACCCTTTTGGGGTATGCTCATTTAGCAAACGAGTGCCTTCAGCCGCTCGGCCACGTCTCCGGGCGCAAAAACAAGAAAATCCTTGGGAAATCTCGCTTCGCACAGGTGGCGCAATAGACGCGAACAGGGGG
>NZ_JBFUHH010000207.1:0-1154 GCF_056402495.1 Microvirga sp. P4_A5
GGTATCTGCGGCCGACGACTCGACTAATAGAGCATGCGCTAATGAGGTGCCACTGAGTTCGGGCCGTCTCGAATGAACGCAATGCGACAACAAATCCATGCGGCATTTTCGCGATTCCGAGACGATACTTCCCCGGTGAGCGCCACCTCGAAGTCCAAGTGGGTGCCCAAGGCTGGAGTGTCGAAATGGTACTGCCGCCGTTCCGTCAACTCTCAATAGAACCCCGGCGAGTATGCCCGAGTTGGATCGCACGGGCTCAAGCCCAAACGTGATGAGAACGATGCCGACAAGGCCTATCGACGACGCTCACGCGGTCAGACAAGATCCGACGAAAGACAACCGACAAGGACTTGCCCGCGAGCTGCCCGAACCGTCTAAAGCGGACGTGGCGGCAGATAATGACGGCTGGTGCTGAGTGGCCAGTTATCGAGGCTGGCCGCGCATGGGCATCGCGGCTCCCCCGAAGGAGTCATTGCGGATCCCCGGCGACTGGGTCGCTTGCGACGCAACGTAGTTCGGCGGTCGACCTTCCGACCCTGAGCCGGAGACGCAACCCGTTAGGAAAGCACATGCTGCGAGCGAGAGAACGATGGTCCGCATAGAACCTCCTTTTATTGTGAGCGGCGGGTGGCCACTATTGACAAGCCCGCAGCTGCGTGTCGCGGCATCTTCTTCGATACCGCCGACGGAGCCGAAGGTTCTGCCATTACGATCGCCACCGCAGACAGGCAGACGGCGATACCGAGTGGCACACTCATGATGATCAAACCGAGCATGGCTCCTCGACGTGAAAGCCCCCGTGGGAAATGCCGAACCGACGCGACTTCCGAAGGCCGCTGGTGCGCAGATTGGGAAAGGCAGAAGCCTTGCGGAAGGTACGATCCCGCCTCCGACAACCGGTTGCTTGACCGTTCAAGACAGAAGCTGAACTCTTCGGGACAATCGGCCCTTTCCGGAGGATTTCAGCCGCGTGCACCGTGACGACGTTTCGGATCCTCTTCCGCCGAAGCGTGGCGTTAATTCCTATCCGCCGGCGAGATATCGTAGCCGAACCCGATCAGTCGTTCTTGATCTTGAACGCAGGTTCTCGATGGCGCAGTTGGTCACCGGATCGGAGGCGCGTAAAGAATTCCGCCGTTGGACCACAATTGGTT
>NZ_JBFUHH010000208.1:0-952 GCF_056402495.1 Microvirga sp. P4_A5
GMGTTGATCAATGCGAAGTTGATCCATTTGATGATGTTGAACCACAAGATGTCGTCAGCAAGCGTAACCGGCCCGAGGGGCTCCTTCGAGATGATATCCGGTAAGATTACGGCGTCCCCGGGTTTGCTGAGTTTCAGGCGTTCCGCGAAGAGGCCCGAACTGTCAGTCGTCATCGCATCACATTCGTTGGTTTCGAACGCCCTTAGCGTCTTCGCCGCATCGGGATAAGCGCGCTGTTCGATAGCCATGGAGTTGGACTGGAAATAGTTTGCCAACAATTCTTGACCGGTTGTTCCGCATTCAGGAACCTCCGCGCGGTGGAAGTTTGTCTCATTCGGCAAAGTAAATTCTTAACAACTTGCCCAAAACTCAGTTCCCTCAACGTTTGTGAAATCCGCCACTGTCATGCGCTTGCGATCCTTTGCCGCCACCAGGAAAACGAAGGCCTCGCTAGAGGCCCAAAAGAAGAAGGCGGCCCCGCGGGCTTTCCGCCCCGCTTGACCCGCCAAGATTGCAAACGAATTCTGACCGGTGCCACGGCGACCACGCCGGTTTTTGCCGTCCGGAACGGCTTTTGGCATAGAAAAACGCCAAGTCCGTCCATAGGATTAGACAGGGTCCGGCGCAGGCTGCGCAGATCCACCAGGAGCGGGTGGGATGCCTGATTAACGACTGGATGGAGCGGACACGACCATCGTGGTTGTGAACAGGAGTGGCAGAATGGGCAATGACGCTTCACGTCGGTCTTGGGTGTCCCGAGCCGTTCAAATTATCGAGGCCGATTTCAATCGATCGTCTGACACCCATCTTCTGCGCGTGCCACTGCCCGGTGCTCCCGGCGTCGCGCTCTACCTCAAGGATGAATCCACTCACCCGTCGGGCAGTCTCAAACGCCGCCTCGCGCGCTCCCTGTTCCTATATGGACTTTGCAATGGGTGGATCGGGCCGGACA
>NZ_JBFUHH010000209.1:0-937 GCF_056402495.1 Microvirga sp. P4_A5
GCTCCTATCTCACGGGCATCTTCGGTACGGATCCGAGCTTCCAGCCGGTCTACTGGATCGTCTGCTACGCGCTGTTCGTCGGGCTCAACGTCGTCGGCGTCGAGTTGTCGTTCAAGGTCACCGTCACGGTGACGCTGATGGCGCTTGCCTGTCTCGCGGTGTTCTACCTGTCGGTGATCTTCTCCGGCAAGTTCGACTTTTCCCGCTGGGCGCTGAACATGGGTCCGGGCGGCGTCGAGCTGCCCAATGGCGGCGGGCCATTCCTGCCGTTCGGCATCGCGGGGATCTTCGCCACCTTGCCGTTCGCCGTGTGGCTGTTTCTCGCCATCGAGCAATTGCCGCTGGCAGCCGAGGAATCGCACGATCCGCAGCGGGATATGCCCAAGGGCATCATCGCCGGTATTCTGACGCTCATCGTCTCGGCCTTCCTGGTGATCTTCCTGAACACCAGCATCGAGGCCGGCGCCGTCGGATACGCGAAATCCACCGAGCCGCTGCTCGACGGTTTCCGCGCCCTGTTCGGCTCGGACATCGCCAAGATCCTCGCGGCTGTCGCGGTGATCGGACTGATCGCGTCGTTCCACACGATCATCTTCGCTTATGGCCGCCAGATCTACTCGCTCTCGCGGGCGGGCTATTTCCCGGCCTTCCTGTCGGTGACTCACGGCACACGCAAGTCTCCGCATGTGGCGCTGATCGCAGGCGCGGTTCTAGGCCTCGCGGTGATGATGATCACCTGGTTCACGTTCGGCGCCGATGCCGGCGGCGCGGCCATCGGCGGTACGCTGCTCAACATGGCGGTCGCCGGCGCGATGCTGGCCTATTTCATGCAGGGCATGTCCTACATCGTCCTCAAGAAAAAGTTCGCGCACCTCAAGCGGCCTTATGTCAGCCCCTTCGGCATCGCGGGCGCGGCGATCTGCATGCTCATCGCGGC
>NZ_JBFUHH010000210.1:0-927 GCF_056402495.1 Microvirga sp. P4_A5
CTGCACGAGGGTTTGAAAAAGGCGTTCGAAGAGGAATTCCTCGACGAGATCATCTCGTTTCCCCGTCAATCCGGCGGCCGGCCCTATCTGGTCCTCGTCCCCGGCCAGCGGTTTTCACCCCACGAGAAACCGGACGCGGTGGTGCTCCTCCTCATCGATACCGAGCAGCGCACCAAGGTGTCGGGCGACACGCTCGTGCGGCTCTACAATCTCACGCCGGCCGAGACCCGCGTCGCCCTGATGCTGATCGACGGGAAGCGGCTCGACCAGATCGCGGAGGAATGCGAGATCGCCCAGACCACGGTGGTGTTCCACCTGAAAAATCTCTTCCGCAAGACCGACACCAACCGACAGGCCGACCTCATCCGGGTGCTGCTCTCGGTTCCGTTGCGATCCGCCGCGGCCTGAGGGTTTACGGATTCGTTACCACGTCTTCAATGGAGGTGACCCGACGCAACTTTGCCTTGGTTCGTTCAGCTTCCAGTGAGGATGGGCGAACTAAATATGGCGGGAGGAGAGGCGCAAGAATCGCCTCTCGTTTGCTCAAGGTGACGCTCATGAAAGTAATGAAAGTTGTCTCGGGAGGAGTTGCGGCCATGGCCTTGATGGGCGGGCTCGCAATCTCCGAACCGGCCGCCGCCCGGGACCGATTGAACCCCGGCGCCGCCGCCGCCCTCGGCGTGCTGGGCGGATTGGCCGTCGGCGGTGCGATCGCCGCCTCGCAGGCTCCGGTCTACGCCGCGCCGGTCTATGCCCCGCCGCCACCGCCGCCGCCCGTCTATTACGCGCCCGAGCCGGTCTATTATGCACCGCCACCGCCGCCGCTCTATCGCCCCTGCTTTACGGAGCGCTCCAGCGAATGGGTTCCCGGATGGGGCTGGCAGCCGAGCCGCCGGACCGTATGTCGGTAACGAAAAGGGCCCGCGA
>NZ_JBFUHH010000211.1:0-898 GCF_056402495.1 Microvirga sp. P4_A5
ACGATCTCCTGATCTCGCAGCCCGATACCGGCGAGCAGGCGCTCGAGATCTGCGACACGCTGGTGCGCTCGGGCGCCATCGACGTGCTGGTCATCGACTCGGTGGCGGCGCTGACGCCGAAGGCTGAGCTCGACGGCGAGATGGGCGACGTGCAGCCGGGCCTTCAGGCCCGACTGATGAGCCAGGCCCTGCGCAAGCTCACCGGTTCGATCTCGCGGTCGAACACCATGGTGATCTTCATCAACCAGATCCGCATGAAGATCGGCGTGATGTACGGTTCGCCCGAGACGACGACGGGCGGCAACGCGCTGAAATTCTACGCCTCCGTTCGCCTCGACATCCGCCGCGTCTCGACCCTGAAGGATCGCGATGATCCGATCGGCAACTCGGTGCGCGTGAAGGTGGTCAAGAACAAGGTCGCGCCGCCCTTCAAACAGGTCGAGTTCGACATCATGTTCGGCGAAGGCGTGTCCAAGGTCGGCGAACTCATCGATCTCGGCGTGAAGGCCGGCATCGTGGAGAAATCCGGCGCATGGTTCTCCTACGACAGCCAGCGCCTCGGCCAAGGACGGGAGAACTCCAAGCAGTTCCTGCGCGACAACCCGGAAATCGCCGACAAGATCGAAGGCCTCATCCGCCAGAATGCCGGCCTCCTCGCCGACCGCATCCTCGATCAGGCCACCCCCACGGCGGACGACCTCGATGAGGGCGCCGCATAACGATTTCGCTCTCCTTCAAGGGCAAACCAAAGGCCGTCGCGAGAGATCGCGGCGGTCTTTTGCGTTGGGGGAATGGTGGGTGGTGAGTGGTGAGTTGTGTGTAGGCAGGGAGTGAGGAGATAAGCGTTAGGGTGAAGGGTGAAGGGTGAATTGCTGGGTACGGGTTGCAAGCCTTGGCG
>NZ_JBFUHH010000212.1:0-848 GCF_056402495.1 Microvirga sp. P4_A5
CCGGATGGGCCGGTCGCTCCGCTCGGACCYGTCGCTCCGGTYGGACCGGTGGCGCCGGATGGGCCGGTSGCTCCGCTCGGACCCGTCGCTCCGGTCGGGCCGGTGGCGCCGGATGGGCCGGTSGCTCCGCTCGGACCCGTCGCTCCGGTCGGRCCGGTGGCGCCGGATGGGCCGGTSGCTCCGCTCGGACCCGTCGCTCCGGTCGGACCGGTGGCTCCGCTCGGGCCTGTCGCTCCGGATGGGCCGGTGGATCCAGATGGACCCGTGGCTCCGGTGTCACCCGTTGGGCCGGATGGACCTGTGGCTCCCGTTGCACCCGTCGAACCGGACGGGCCAGTGGCTCCCGTCGCGCCGCTCGGACCGGTGGCTCCTGACGGACCSGTGGCTCCGCTCGGACCTGTGGCACCGGTCGGACCGGTGGCTCCAGATGGACCCGTGGCTCCGGTGTCACCCGTTGGGCCGGAGGGACCTGTGGCTCCCGTTGCACCCGTCGAACCGGACGGGCCAGTGGCTCCCGTCGCGCCGCTCGGACCGGTGGCTCCAGATGGACCCGTCGCGCCGGTATCTCCGGTCGGGCCGGACGGACCGGTGGCTCCGCTCGGACCTGTGGCACCGGTCGGACCGGTGGCTCCAGATGGACCCGTGGCTCCGGTGKCTCCCGTTGCACCCGTATCMCCGGTCGGACCCGATGGGCCAGTGGCTCCCGTTGCACCCGTTGGGCCGGATGGACCTGTGGCTCCCGTTGCACCCGTCAAACCGGACGGGCCAGTGGCTCCCGTCGCGCCGCTCGGACCGGTGGCTCCGCTCGGACCTGTGGCACCGGTCGGACCGGTGGCTCCAGATGGACC
>NZ_JBFUHH010000213.1:0-844 GCF_056402495.1 Microvirga sp. P4_A5
GCGTCGAGAGGCCCGCCTTGCCGGCATCGTGGGCTATTCGGGGCTCGTCGTGCTCGAAAGCGGCAGGGGTCCCGAGAGCCTGAAGGAACAGGCCCGCGCGATGCCGCCGGTCCTGTTGACCCACGGCGATCGCGACGAGGTGCTGCCGGTGGAGATGTTCCATTTCACCCGGGAAGCCTTGGCAGCCGCCGGGATCCCGTGCCAGTGGCATCTCACGGCCGGCCTGTCCCACGGTATCGACGCGGAAACCCTCCGGCATGGGGGGCTCTTTCTCCGACAGGCATTCGGCCTGTCCTCCCAGCCCGTCAGACCCGATCGTGGCCCTGACCCCGCGCGACCTTGAGCGCGGCGTCGGCCCCGGCGCGCAGCATGCCGGCGTCGCTCGACACGGAGATGAGATGGAAGCCCCGGCCGTACAGGGCGGCTGCCCGTTCGCCCGACGCTGCGAAAACGCCCGCCACCTTGCCGGCGGCGCGGCTTCGCGCCACCGCGTGATCGAGCGCCGTTTCCACGGCGGCGCTGGTGGGGTTGAGCTCGCGACCGCCCGATAACCCGATGGACAGGTCGCCGGGTCCGATGAAGACGCCGTCGATCCCCGGCACGGCCAGGATCTCGTCGATGATGGCAAGCGCCTCGCGGGTTTCGACCATGGCGAGCGCCACCGTCAATCCGTTGGCGGCCCGAAAGTAGTCACCCGGCTCCAGACCGGTCACCGCCAAGGCGCCATGCGGCCCCCAGCTGCGCTGCCCGAGGGGTGGATATTTCATGAAATCCGCGAAGAGATGGGCGTCAGCCACCGTATTGACCATCGTCGCGATGACGCCGCTGGCGCCCGCATCGAGGA
>NZ_JBFUHH010000214.1:0-718 GCF_056402495.1 Microvirga sp. P4_A5
TGGTCGGCATGGCGACCATCGCTACCATCATCGCCAGCCAGGCGGTGATCACCGGCGCGTTCTCCATCACTCAGCAAGCCATTCAGTTGGGGCTTCTGCCACGGATGGAGATCCGTTGGACGTCCGAGACCGAGAAGGGCCAGATCTACGTGCCGAAGATCAACTTCCTGCTCCTTTGCGCCGTACTGCTCCTGGTCGTGATGTTCAGGAGTTCGAGCGCCCTTGCGCATGCGTATGGTCTGGCTGTCACCGGAACCATGGTGGTGACGGCCATCATGGCGTACTTCGTGGTTCGGCGGTTCTGGAAATGGTCCTTCTGGGCCTCGGCCGCAGTGATTCTACCCTTCCTGGCAGTCGATACCATTTTCCTCGCCGCCAATGCCCTGAAGATCCCGCAGGGTGGCTGGATGCCGTTGCTCGTTGGCGCCGCGCTGGTTGTGCTGATGCTGACTTGGCGACGCGGTACGCGAATCCTGTTCGAGAAGACCCGGAAAGTCGACGTGCCGCTGCTCCAACTGATCAATATGTTGAAAAAGAGCCAGCCATATCGGGTGAGGGGCACCGCGATATTCATGACCAGCGATCCTGAGGTTGCGCCCGCGGCCCTGCTGCACAACCTCAAGCACAACAAGATTCTGCATGAGAAGAATGTCATACTGACGGTAACGACCGCCGACGCCCCACGCGTCGCGGAGAACGAACGGGTCCAGATCGAGCC
>NZ_JBFUHH010000215.1:0-685 GCF_056402495.1 Microvirga sp. P4_A5
GTCCTCGACATTCGACGAGGTTCTGAAATCATCCCAGCGCATGGCTCAAACCTTCTTGAAGAAAAACGCGGCACGCCGCTGCACTTTATAAGCTGAAGCGTAAGGGCAAGTTCCGTCGGCTGCAAAAAGTCTAAGGCTCATTCCCGCCCGTCGAGGGCGCGGCGCAGGGCCTGAAAGTCGCGCCATCCCAGCCGCTTCTGCAAGGGCTGGCGCAGCAGGTAGGCGGGGTGGAGCGTCGGCAGGGTGCGGATCTGGCGCCCGTCGACGGTCTTGTAGGTGGACCAGCGGCCGCGGGCCCGCAGGATGCCCTCCTTGGTGTCGAGCAGGTTCTGGGCCGATGGTCCGCCCAGGCAAAGCATGAATTCGGGCGAAGCCAGTTCGATCTGTCGTTCGATGAAGGGCTTGCAGATGGCGATTTCCTGCGGCGTCGGCGTGCGGTTTCCCGGCGGACGCCACGGCACGATATTGGCAATATAGACCTGGGTGCGGTCGAGGCCGATGGAAGCCAGCATCCGATCGAGCAACTGGCCGGACCGACCCATGAAGGGCTTTCCCGCCCGGTCCTCCTCGCCGCCCGGCGCCTCGCCCACCAGCATGACGCGGCTTTGCGGGTTGCCGTCGCTGAAGACCAGGTTTCGGGCGCTGAACTTCAAGGCGCACCCGTCGAAATGCCCGAGGATTTCCT
>NZ_JBFUHH010000216.1:0-682 GCF_056402495.1 Microvirga sp. P4_A5
TTTCTGCCCCTGTAGTCGTGTCCTCATGGCCGCTGTTTTCGCGAATCAGTGCCGTGTCTGCAGAACGTTATCGCACACTCTCATGAGGCGCGTTGCCAAAGAGTTAACCATGAGCCTCGCCGTCTGGGCCCAATCTTCATCATGTCGTTCCACGGGCGCGCGGGGGGGCGGGAAACGAGGAAAGAATGGGGCAAATCCGGGAGACCAGCCATCCAATCGATCTAACGGCTGTTATTTTCGAGGAGGCTCCAGTTGTCCACGAGGCATGCGGTTTTTCTCGAACGAGGCGGCGTCCACATAATGCCCGACTCGAATGCCGACTTGCACCGCTGCGCCCTCCTGGAAGCGATCGCGCGCGGCGTGTTTCCGCGCTTTGCGCTGTCGGTCGAGATCATGCCCGATGTCGACGCCAAGTGTGAGCGGCTCACCCCTTCGACCTGTCCAAGACCTGGCCGCACGCCGCCTATGCGCTGATCAAAGGCTGGAACGGGCTGAGCGTTCTTGTACAGAACCGCGCGCTTGGCCGGCCCAGTTCCACGTCGGCGGAAACCCAGAGCACAGAGAAAAGAATGGTACGTTACAAAATATAGACTGCGGTCATACTAACAATAAGAATATTTTTCTAATTATAATTCTTTTGGGTAAAATATAATACTAATGAACTGCCTGTGTACGATCAAGT
>NZ_JBFUHH010000217.1:0-671 GCF_056402495.1 Microvirga sp. P4_A5
GCTCACCAGCCGCTCGACCTTGACCTTGCGGCCTTCGCTCGATTCGATGGCGGCGGCGCGTTCGCGGGGACGCGCTGCGGTCACGGTCCGCGCGGCGCGCGGATCGGCGCCCCGGCGCGGGGTTTTTCTGGTCGCGGCCTCGTCGGAATCGGAGGCGCGCCAGATGCTCGTCTTCGGTTCGAGGCGGGACGGATACTTGCGAGGCGCTTCCTCGTCGCGGCCCTGGCTCCGGCGGTCGTCGTCGCCACGACCCCTGGCTGTCGGGCGGTCGGAACCCGGACGGGAAAAGCGCGGGCGCTCCTCCTGCCTGTCGTTGTCCCGCGTCCGACGGGGCCGGTCTTCGCCGCGCTCCCGCGAGGGGCGGGCGTCGCCCCGCTCGGGACGATCTTCCTTCGCGGGGGTGCCGAACGGCGCGATGGGCTCGCGCACGGGACTTTCGAAATCCACGCCGGCCTCCTTGGAGAGGGCGTCGCCCAGCTGGTCGCGCAGGATCTTGGTCTTGACCTCTTCGACCATGCCCTCTTCGATTTCGCCGAGCTGGAAGGGTCCGAACGAGAGGCGGATCAGGCGGTTCACCTGCAGGCCGAGATGTTCGAGGATGCGCTTCACCTCGCGGTTCTTGCCCTCGCGCAATCCCAGCGAAATCCACGCATTGTCGCCCTGGACCCGGT
>NZ_JBFUHH010000218.1:0-648 GCF_056402495.1 Microvirga sp. P4_A5
CGTCAATGGCGTTGGGCAGGGAGCGCCGGTCAAGAACTACATCTTCATGACGATCTGGGATGGCGGCGGCATCGATACTTACGATCTCTCCAATCATAGCGGCGGTTCGGTGGTCGATCTCTCGCCGGGAGGCTATTCCAAATTTTCGCAGGCGCAGCTTGCTCACAAGAGTGCGAATGCGTTCGTCAACGGCAACGTCTACAACGCATTCCAATACAACAACGACTTGCGTTCATTGATCGAGAATGCGCTCGGCGGTTCCGGAAACGACGATATTAGCGGAAACAAAGCCAATAACGTGCTCATCGGCAATGCCGGTGACGACACACTTTATGGTGCGGGCGGCGATGATCGCCTGATGGGAGGCGACGGAAACGATCACCTCCGTGGCGGCGCTGGCGCGGATTATCTGCATGGCCGGGACTTACGACACGGTCGAGTACAGCGACTCGACAATCAGCGTTTATGTCAATCTCGGCACCAACGTGGCATGGGGCGGGACCGCGCAGGGCGACGTGATTTCCGGGTTCGAAAACATCATCGGGAGCGCGGCCGACGACGTTCTCTACGGGTCGTCGGGGGCGAACGTCATTCTCGGCAACCGGGGCAGCGACCAGATCGTCGGGTCCGGCGGGAACGATTATCTCG
>NZ_JBFUHH010000219.1:0-620 GCF_056402495.1 Microvirga sp. P4_A5
TTTCTCGATGCGGACGCGCTTGGCGCGGCCGAGCATGTCGAGGGTGACGGTCTCGAGCTTGATGCCGAGGTCTTCGGAGATGACCTGGCCGGCGGTGAGGACGGCGATGTCCTCGAGCATGGCCTTGCGGCGGTCGCCGAAGCCCGGAGCCTTGACGGCGGCGATCTTCAGGCCGCCACGGAGCTTGTTGACGACGAGGGTCGCGAGAGCCTCGCCCTCAATGTCCTCGGCGATGATGAGGAGCGGCTTGTCGGTCTGCACGACGGCTTCGAGGATCGGCAGCAGGCTCTGCAGCGTCGAGAGCTTCTTCTCGTGGATGAGGATGTAGGGATCCTCGAGCTCGGCCACCATCTTCTCGGCGTTGGTGATGAAGTACGGCGAGAGATAGCCACGGTCGAACTGCATGCCTTCGACGACGTCGAGTTCGGTCTCGGCGGTCTTGGCCTCCTCGACCGTGATGACGCCCTCATTGCCGACGCGCTGCATGGCTTTTGCAATCATCTCGCCGATGGACGCATCGCCGTTGGCCGAAATCGTGCCAACCTGGGCGATCTCCTCCGATGAGGCGACTTTCTTGGCGCGGGCCTGGACGTCCTTGACCGCTTCAGCCACCGCGAGAT
>NZ_JBFUHH010000220.1:0-537 GCF_056402495.1 Microvirga sp. P4_A5
GATGTAGTCAGTGAGGACCCGTTGACGATTGATGTCCCCGGCATCGGCGAGGTCCGAGTGGGCGCTTCAGTACGAGGCGCTGGCGGCTACATCGAGGCTGGCCGGTACGGCGGGAGGCCCACCCTTCCCAAGTCGTGCCGCGAGTCTCCTGTGGTCTCGTTCCGCTCGGAGTAGCGGACCGGCGGGGTGCGCATCCCCCATCCGGATCTGCCGCGATGCGCGCGTCCCAAGATGCCGACGACAGCGTGCGAGATGGAACTGAGAATTCAGCTCAGGCGGAAGGTCCCGGCTTCCAGTGGCCGGAACGGGTAGTCGCCTCGTCAGTGGGCCGTTAGCGTGACAACGTGACAGGCGACATCACGAGCGACGACCCCCGGACCGAGCTTGCCCGTATCGAGCGACAGATCGAGGAATTGCAACAGGCCGTCCGCGACCTCCGAGCCAGTCTCAACGACGCCGGCCCGATAGACCCGGAGGACCGCTCACTGGTGATCAGCCAGGCCGAAGAGCAGGAAGCGATCAACGCCGAACTCGAGC
>NZ_JBFUHH010000221.1:0-502 GCF_056402495.1 Microvirga sp. P4_A5
CATGCCTGCAATCACTCAATCTCGCGACTTCGCGATCGCAGGCGGCCTGATGAGCTATGGGGGCGATTTTACGCAATCACATCGTCGCGCCGGTATCTACGTCGGACGGATACTCAACGGAGAGAAGCCCTCTGATCTTCCGGTCCAATTGGTCACGAAAGTCGAACTGTTCGTCAACCTGAATGCAGCCAACAAACTGGGCGTCACCGTCCCGCCCTCGCTAATCAGCGGCGCCGACGTGGTGATCGAGTAGCCCGCGTGCCTTCTTATGAGCAGCCGGCGATAGGAGGAAAACCGCCTCGAACGGCCGGCAGCTGTGGTGAATTATTGGTGCGCCGCTTGTAGGCCATAGCACTCAGCGAGCCGTCAGAACGACCTTAACGCTCTGGGACCGATCGAGGGCGAGACGAAACGCGTCAGGAGCATGCGAGAGGGGCTGCTTGGCGGTGACGATCGAGAGAACGTCGATCTGCCGCTTGTCGATGAGCGCGACCGCTTGCTC
>NZ_JBFUHH010000222.1:0-501 GCF_056402495.1 Microvirga sp. P4_A5
GTGATGGAGAGGCCGGAACCGGTCATGCGCGTGGCACCGCCGACCATGACCAGCGCGAACAGAACCAGCAGCACAATGTAGAGCCAGCCGCGAACGAGCGCGCGGTTGTGCAGTTCCCTGTCGCGTTGAGCAAGCGGTGCAGCAGTATTGGTCATCGCGGACATGACAATCGTTCCCGGCTCGTTCGAAACTCGCCGGACTGGTGGACCATAGCGGCTTCTCTGGCAAGTTCAGCCTACGCGACACGCAGTCGCGCCGCATAGCGGCGTATCCTCGGCGGTTGCGTCGACTGGCCGGAGCGACTATGCGAGGCCTGGATAAAGGATCAAGAAATGCCCGTTCGCGTCAAGAAGTTGATCGGAACCGTGCTGCTGGTGCTGCTGGTGATCGTGTACGCGCTGATTGCAACCATGGTGGCGGTCGCGCAGCTTTCCCAGTCCGGCCCGGTCGTGCACCTGGCCTTCTTCTTCTTCAGCGGCCTGCTCTGGATCCTGCCGGCGA